>NIVA01000115.1 GCA_002254335.1 Bacteroidetes bacterium 4572_114
ATGATGGGCTTGCCATTGGAAGGGAAACATAAAGAACGGGTGAAAGGAATAGAAGGGGAAGCCCTGGAAAAACTCATCTTAAAAAACCTGCGCGATCTCATCATCTCCGCAACACAGGACAAACCCCGTATCTACCTTATCGAAGATATGCACTGGGCAGATAGTTCTTCGTTAACCTTGTTTGAATCTTTGTATAAACTTTCACAAAATTACCCAGTGATGTTTATCAATGTAATGCGGCCGGGATATAAAGAAACCGGGGATTATATTTTAAAATACCTTGTGGATAATTTCCCGGGCGACCATTCCACAATTAATGTAAACCCACTTGAAGAGAAGGAATCAGATAAGCTCATCAAAAACCTTCTGCGTGAAACTCCACTTCCGGAAGATATCCACAAGATGATTATCCGCAAAACTGAGGGTAATCCATTTTTTATTGAAGAGATCATCCGAAGTTTTATTGATGAAGGAATCATCGAGGTAAAAGAGGGAAACTTTATTGTTACCGAAAAAATCAAAGATGTCAATATCCCTGAAACCATAAACGAAGCTATACTTTCCCGTGTTGACAAACTGGATGAAAAAACCAGGGAGTTACTCAACACAGCCTCTGTAATGGGAAGGAACTTTTACTACAAAGTACTGGAAGAAGCCACCGATACCATTGAAGAACTTGACGAAAGGCTGGCTTATCTTTCCGAAGTGCAATTGATCAGCGAAACCAAAAAAAAGGAAGAGATAGAGTACCTTTTTAAACACGCACTTGCCCAGCAGTTGACCTACGATGCCATGATGCTGCAATCCCGGAAAGACACACATTTGAAGATCGCCCGTTCCATCGAAAAGGTATTTGCTGAAAACATACATGAGTTTTATGGAACCCTGGTTTATCATTATAGTAAGGCTGAAAACTATAAAAAGACTGAAGAATATTTAATACTGGCCGGGGACCAGGCGTTAGGTACAGGTGCTTCCTCGGAGGCGTCAAGTTTTTTCAAGGAAGTATTGAGTATTTATTCGAAACATCCGGATATACTAACCGATGATGATAAAATAGCAGATCTATATTTTAAAATTGGCCTTGCACTTCATCAGGGTGGTAACAATATTGAAGCGATTGATTATTTTGATAAATACCATGAACTGAAAGGTTTTTATTTCCCCAAAAATAAACTGATAAAAATTCTGGGGGCCATTTATTATTTCTTTTATTTCATCATTTCAGTTTATTTCAATAGGTATTTTTATAAAAAGCCTTATTCAGATGCTTCATTCAAAATGATATTGATTTTTTCCCAACGGGGCGAAGCAATGACCACCATCAATCCTGCCAGGTTTTTTATCGAAATATTTTATGGATCACGTCTTCTGTGTAATTATGATTTCACCAAAACTGATATCACTGCCGGGATATTTTGTGAAATGAGTACCTTCCTTTTCTGGACAGGTATTTCGATGCGCATCTCCAATAAAATTCATGAATTAGCAAGAAAGAGCATTAACGAAAAGCAAATCAAGTCGCTTGTAAAATATCGGTTTATAAGATCAATGTATGAATATTTAACAGGAAACTGGGATAAGGATATAGATATTGAATACACTTATAATTTGGGAATGCGAATAGGTGCGTTTTGGGAAACAACAATTTTTATATTGTATTGTGGGTTACAGGAAATTGAAAATGGATCATGGAAAGAAACAAAAAAATACATGGACAGGCTGTTGAATATTTCAGAATATTTTGAGAACAGTCATGCAAAAGCACAATATTATCGTCTGGCAGGTCGGGCTTATAATAAATTCAGAAAGTTGGATGAGTCTTTAAAAAACACTAATGAAGGGAAATTGTACACATCTAGTACCGGCCATATTGCAATGCTTTTTACTATTTATTGTAACCGTTCCATTGCCTGTTCATTAACAAATAAAATTGCTGAAGCAGAGATTAATATACTGGAAGCAGAGAAATTACTTGCTGACAGAAAACGAATTGTAGTGTATCACACAGCATTTCTGTTGGCAAAAACACATTATGAAATAGCATTACTTAATAAATCTCAAAAGGATAAAATTGCTGCTAAAAATTCTTTAAGAACATCAAAATCACTTATCAAAAAATCAAAAAAGGTAGTTGGTAATCTGGCTGAAGCCTATCGTTTAAGAGCAAACATTTATTTAATATTAAACAAGAGGTCAAAAGCATTTCACAATTTTTCCAAAGCCATCGAAACCAGCGAAAAATACAATGCTAAACTCGAACTCTCCCGCGCCTATTTCGAAACAGGCAAATTCCTTTCCGATCCAAAAACAAAACGCAAACAACTCAACGGCCTCTCAGGAAATGATTACCTCGAAAAAGCCCGGGCGATGTTTGAAGATATGGATTTGAAATGGGATTTGGAGGAATACCGGAAGTTAATCTCCGGCTAGTCACCCCGTGAATAACTTCAAGGTAATGGCTCTTTGCTTAAAATTAGTGCTTCGCTCCCTGACAGGATTCACGGGGTGACTGATCGTTTTTAAACGGCCACCCTGCCAGCTACTACCTCGATAAAGCAAAAACTATGTTTAAAGAAATGGACTTGCAGTGGGATTTGGATCAATTCAGAAAGTTAAGCCATAGCTGAAGAATTAAGCAAATACGGTGAAATGTTCAGATATATCGAAAGATATTTGTACATTTGCTGAAATGTTACGTTGTAATTGAATATGATTGAAAGAACCGTCAGCCTTCAAAAACTTAAAGCCTATACTGGTAAACCGTTAATTAAAATCATTAGCGGTATGAGGCGAGTAGGAAAAAGTATTTTGCTAAAACAGTTTCGCGATAAACTTTTTGATGAAAATATCCCGAAAAAGAATATCCTGTTGATCAATATGGAGTCGCTTGAAAATGACTTCATCAAGGATTATATGGATTTGTACAATTATGTTAAACAGGAATTATCACTGCAAAGTGGAAAAAAGTACCTGTTAATTGACGAAGTTCAGGAAATTGAAAAATGGGAAAAAGCAGTAAATTCTTTCCTTTCCGATGGTGCTTATGATATAACTCTTACTGGTTCCAATGCCCGAATGCTTTCAGCTGAACTTTCAACGTTGCTTTCAGGAAGGTATATTGAATTTCCTCTTTATCCTTTTACTTTCAGGGATTTTTTAAGAATTCGTAAACTCAATAATAGTGAGGAGCATATAAGGGATACCTTCGGGCACTTTTTACGTTATGGCGGACTTCCGGGCATTCACACATTGCCCTTTTCCGATGAAATTATTTTCCCATACCTAAATGCGATTTATAATACTGTTTTATTAAAAGATGTTGTTGCCAAGAATAGAGTAAGGGATGTTGAGCAACTGGAAAGAATATCCCGGTTTGTTTTGAGTAATATCGGAAATATAACTTCAGCAAAAAAAATCTCAGAATATCTTAAGTCACAACGAACAAAAATTGCTGTAGAAACAGTACAGAATTATTTATTTTACTTCTGCCAGGCATTTATGCTTCATAAGGTAAATCGGTATGACCTGAAAGGAAAAAAAATTCTTGAATATTCTGAAAAATACTATCCTGCTGATATTGGCCTGAGGTTTGGCGTTACAGGATATTCCGATGCGGATATTTCAGGCGTGCTCGAAACAATTGTTTACCTGGAACTACTAAATCGTGGTTATAAGGTTTTTGTTGGGCAAACAGGGGTTCAGGAAATTGATTTCATTGCAGAAAAACAAGATGAGAAACTTTACATCCAGGTTGCGTACCTGCTTAATCAAGAATCGACTATTGAGAGAGAATTTGGAAATCTAATGGCAGTGAAAGATAATTTCCCAAAAATGGTATTATCATTAGACGAATACGGTGAAAAATCCAGGCAGGGCATCATTCGGAAAAACTTAATCAAATTTTTGTTGGAAGAACCTTAAGCAATTGCCAAAATTGATAAATTATCCCTAATTTGATTCGACCTGAACAAATTCCTCTCCAATCCAAATAACAAGTACAATGACTTAAATGACCAATCTGCCAGCCATTACCTTGAAAAAGCAAAAACCATGTTTGAAGAAATGGACTTGCAGTGGGATTTGGCGGAGTATAAAAAAATTGTTGAACAAAACCCCTAAGAGCTATGAAACAACAAGCCACCATATTATCAGCAGAATTGTCGGGCTTCCAGGCCTTGGCTGAAAGCCTGCCACAAGATGAGATATCTCCTTTGTTGGGCGAAATCCATGCCCTTGTTGAAAAAACGGCCCGTTTGCACCAGGGAAAAATCAACCGCTATACCGGCGATACCTTCCTGGTTGTTTTCAATGCTTCACGCAAAGACCACACAGGTTCGGTAAATGCAGTGAATGCCGCTTTTGAATTGAAAGACCAACTGGATTCCTTTATCAAAGACAGGAAAATGGATTCATCGCTTACCTTAAAACTTGGGTTGGCAACAGGTGATATTATTATGGGCGGGTTTGGCAAAGATGAAAAGACACAGGAAACCATCATGGGCGAAGCACTGGTCTATGCCAACCGCATCTGCCAGTTTGCGGGTGAAGGCCAGATACTGGTTGATGAAAAAATTCGTGAAGCCTGCAAAGAAAACATTGAGTTTCAGGTTCTGGAGCCCATACCCATAAAAGGTGGCGAAACCACGCTGCCCATTTTTGAACTTATCGTAAAAAAGAGAAAGAAACTGGATTTAACGAAATCATCCGAGCGAAAGATCACTTCCGAAATGGTAGGGCGGATCAGGGAGGCAGAACTAATCGAGGGCCTGATAAAAAACCTGGTTACAGCAAAGGGCACCGTGGTAAACATTGTTGGCAAAGCAGGTATAGGAAAATCGCGGTTGCTGGCCGAAATAAAAGAACAACCTTTGTTTGAAGGGGTAGTGTTACTGCAAGGCAGTGCCTCATCCATCGGTAAAAACCTGAGTTACCATCCCATTATCAGCATTTTTAAATCGTGGGCAAAGATCACCGAAGACGATTCGCAATCGGAATCGGCCGAGAAGCTCGAAAAGGAAATCCGGCGGGTTGCCTCCGCAAAAGTGGATGAAATCTATCCTTTTATTGCCACCATGATGGGCTTGCCATTGACGGGCATGCACAAAGAAAGGGTAGACGGCATTGAGGGAGAAGCACTCGAAAAGCTGATCCTTAAAAATTTACGCGACCTGATCGTTACTTCCGTAAAAGTAACACCGCTGATCATCGTAATCGAAGATATGCACTGGGCCGACAGCTCTTCTATTACCATGCTTGAGTCCTTGTTTAAATTATCGGGAAGTCACCGGGTGATGTTTATCAATATTCTGCGCCCGGGTTATAAGGAGTCAGGGGATTATATTTTAAAATACCTCGTGGACAACCTGCCCGGCGATCATATCACCATCAACATTTCCCCCTTGGCCAATACAGAATCAAAAGAGCTTATTGACAACCTGCTTCAGAAAGCCCGGCTCCCGGAAGAAATCAATGAAGTGATTATCAAAAAAACAGAGGGCAATCCATTTTTTATCGAAGAAGTGATCCGGAGTTTTATTGATGAAGGGATTGTAGAAATCAAGGACAACCATTTCCGGGTAACGGATAAAATCCATAACGCCAAAATCCCCGAAACCATCAATGATGTCATCCTTTCGCGGGTGGACAAGCTGGACGAAAAAACCAGGGAGCTGCTCAATACAGCTTCTGTAATCGGGCGCAATTTTTACTATAAGGTGCTTGAAGAGGCCACCGACACCATTGAGGAGATGGATGAGCGGCTCGAATATCTGAAGGATGTGCAAATGATCAGCGAAAGCAAACCGAAGGAAGAAATCGAATACTTATTTAAGCATGCCCTTGCCCAGCAGTTGACTTACGATTCCATCATTCAGCAATCGCGGAAAGACCTTCACCTAAAAATTGCCCGTTCCATCGAAAAGGTATTTGCTGAAAACATCCAGGATTATTATGGTACGCTGGCCTACCATTACACCAAAGCCGAAAACAAGGAAAAAACAATTCACTATCTGATTTTGGCCGGGGATGAATCAATGAAGTCGGGGGCTTCGTCTGAGGCATCAAGCTTTTACAAGGATGCCCTAAACCAGATGCCTGAAAGCAGGAAAAATAACA
>NIVA01000116.1 GCA_002254335.1 Bacteroidetes bacterium 4572_114
TGGACAGTCAGGTGCACAGGAGCTATTGATCAATCCCTGGGCCCGTAATTCCGGGTGGGGGGGCGTCAACGTTGCAGGTGCACAAGGTTTAGAAGCCATCTTTACCAACGTGGCCGGTACTGCTTTTACCCAAAAAACTGAAATAGTATTTTCAAATACTGATTATCTAAAAGGTGCTGATATTAATATCATGGCATTTGGACTTTCCCAACGTGTCGGGGAATCAGGTGCATTGACCATTGCAATTGTGTCGATGAATTTTGGCGATATTCAGAAAACTACACCTAGTAACCCTGATCCCTCAGATGGCAGTATAGGAACATTTTCGCCAACACTGATGAACCTTAATATTGGATATGCGAAGGCTTTTTCAAATAGCATTTATGGTGGATTTAACCTAAAGATTATTTCCGAATCTATTTCGGACATGAAAGCCACAGGTGTTGCAATTGATGCCGGGATCCAGTATATAACCGGTGAGCAGGAAAATATTAAGTTTGGTATTACACTTAAAAATGTAGGGTCAACCATGAAATTTAGCGGAGATGGTTTATCTTTCAGGGGCTTTTACTCACAGTTCTCTACAACCTCACCAACCTTCGAACAGCGCAAAGCTGATTTTGAACTACCTGCTACTTTAATCATTGGAGGTGCTTACGACTTTCTGTTTGGTGAAAACAGGTTTACCCTGGCAGGAAGTTTCCAGTCTAATTCATTTACAAAAGACCAGGTTACCCTGGGGGGTGAATTTGCACTTAAACAATACCTGATGTTAAGGGCAGCTTATACTTATGAAGATGGGATTTTTGATAAAGCAGAACGTACTACGGTTTATACCGGCCCAAGTAGGTGCACGTATTAACCTATAAAAAAATACAGCTTAGAAATAAATTGTACTTTTGTACCTCGTTTAAGGCCCTTTTTTAGGAAAGGGTCTTTTCTGTTATTATCACCTTAAATTTTTAATACCGGAGAATATTATGTCTGGAATACAATATTATAGCGAAGAAGGAATAGAACAACTCAAAAATGAAATAAATAAACTTACCACCGTTGACAGGCCATCAATTTCAAAACAAATTGCCGAAGCCCGCGATAAAGGGGACTTATCTGAAAATGCCGAGTACGATGCTGCCAAAGAGGCACAGGGATTACTGGAACTAAGGATTTCGAAATTGCAGGCAGTACTGCAGAACGCAAGGGTACTTGATGAAACTAAACTGGATACTTCAAAAGTACTACTGCTGTCAAAAGTTAAGATCAAAAACCTGAAAAACGGGGCAACTATGGCCTACACTATCGTACCCGAAAGTGAGGCCAATATCAAGGCTGCAAAAATTTCGGTCAATTCACCCATCGCGAAAGGATTATTAGGAAAAAAGATTGGCCACAAAGTAGAAATAAAAGTCCCGGTTGGGATAATTGAATTTGAGATTATTGAAATCTCCAGATAAACCACAACAGAAAATCATTCAAAATGGCTAAATAGTTTATTACAACTGTTTAGCTTTTTTTTAGTTAACCTGATATTTGAAAGTAAAGACGCACGGCCGTGCGTCTCTACCTACCCGAAACCCGAAACCCAAAACTACAAACCACCAAATCTTCTATCCGCCATAAACAAAATGTAACCAATTATGACGTAATTAGTATAACTTTGTAAATTCAACCAAATTATTGCAAAGATGAACACCATATTTACAAAAATCATTAAGGGGGATATCCCATCTTACAAAATTGCCGAAGACGAAAACTTTTATGCATTTTTAGATATCAACCCCTTGGCAAAAGGGCACACACTTGTTGTCCCCAAAAAAGAGACCGACTATATTTTTGATTTGGATGACGATACCATTCAAGGTTTGTTTTTATTTTCTAAAAAAGTGGCCGGGGGAATTAATAAAGCAATTGAATGCAAAAGGGTTGGCATTGCTGTTTTAGGGCTTGAGGTGCCACATGCACATGTCCACCTGGTTCCAATTAATGGAATTTATGATATTGATTTCAGTAAGCCAAAACTGAAGTTATCTCAGGATGAATTTTCAAAAATTGCCAATGAGATCAGACAATCAATCTAACCTTTGCCAAAATTTATCAAATGCAAAAAAAAGTTGATTTTTTAGTAATTGGGACCGGGATTGCCGGGCTGAGTTATGCAATTAAAGTTGCCGGCCATGGCAAAGTATGCATCGTTACCAAAACCAAAGCCGAAGAAACGGCCACAAGATATGCACAGGGTGGAATAGCTGCCGTAATGTACACTCCCGACACCTACGAAAAACATATAAAAGATACACTTGTTGCAGGGGATGAATTAAATGACGAAAAAATTGTAAGGATTACCTTTACTTTGGATATTATCACCCGGCACCATTTTGGTGAAGGGGTTTATAAGCGTACTAAGGATATTGAATGTTACGGTGCATATGTCATGGATATACCAACCAACCAAATTCACACTATCCTGGCAAAAACCACAATGCTTTCAAGCGGCGGTGCCGGAAATGTTTATGCCACAACCACCAATCCCGAACTGGCAACAGGCGATGGTATTGCCATGGTTTACCGTGCTAAAGGAATAATTGAAAAAATGGAATTTATCCAGTTTCATCCAACAGCCCTATATGACCCAAAAGAAAAACCATCTTTCTTAATAACCGAAGCTTTACGTGGATATGGCGCCATCCTGAAAAACCTGAAGGGTGAGGAATTTATGCACAAATACGATAGCCGTTTGTCCCTTGCCCCCCGCGATATAGTTGCAAGGGCAATCGACAATGAATTAAAACTGAGTGGCAACGATTATGTCTGCCTCGACTGCCGCCATCTAAATAGAAACAGCCTAATCACCGGGTTTCCCACCATTTATGCCAAATGTTTGAGCGCAGGCATTGACATTACCAGAGATATGATCCCTGTGGTACCGGCGGCACATTACACATGTGGTGGGATAAAAGTAGATGAATTTGCCCGAACCTCCATAAACAGGCTTTATGCTAGTGGCGAATGTGCGTCCACAGGTTTACATGGGGCCAACCGGTTGGCTTCCAATTCACTTTTAGAGTCGGTTGTATTTTCGCACCGGGCAAGCATTGATGCCATTGACCGGATCAATTCAATTACTTTCAGGGAAAATACACCCAATTGGGATGCCGAAGGATTGGAACTAAATGAGGAAATGATACTAATTACCCAAAGTTTGAAAGACCTTCAGGCTATCATGAGCAGCTATGTTGGCATTGTGCGCTCAAACCTTAGGCTAAAGCGTGCCCTCGACAGGTTGGATATCCTCCATCGCGAAACAGAAGAATTATATGATGAATCAATCCTTACCGTAAAGCTTTGTGAACTGAGGAACATGATTAATGTAGCGTACCTGATTATAAAAATGGCCATGCAGCGCAAGGAAAGCAGGGGGCTTCATTATTCATTGGACTATCCCAGGGTTAAAGGTTGAAGATAAAGACCGTCAAAAATGGACCAACAACGATTTATAACACTCATTAACAACCCGGACCAACTTCAACCCGGCAACTCTAACGAGATAAAAGGGTTGTTGGATCAATTTCCGTATTGTCAACCGGCACAACTACTTTATTTATTGTCCCTTTTACAGGAAAATGATGTACGTTACCCAAGCCGCTTAAAACTTGCTGCCGCCTATGCCGGTAACCGGACAGTATTAAAAGATTTGGTTGATAATTTTAATATTGCCCCGGATAAAGGATCCGATGCCCCTGATGCTACTGTCACAAATGCACAAGCAAAGAAGAATAATCAACCCACGCCGGAAACTGAAATTATTGAGGGTAGGCCCCAAGAAGAAACCAATCAACAGAATGAAAAACAGGCTGATGAACAAAAAGAAATAACAAAAAAAGAGTTAAAACGGAAATGGATCAGTTTTAGCAAAAACGAAACAAAAAGCCTGAAAATTGAACTTGACAAAATCAGGGCAGAAATTGAAGAGCTGGATAAACTGATTGAAGAAACCGGTAAAAAAGTTGAAAAATCAAAGCAAGTACCTGAAAAGATAAAACCTGGGCCGGAACCTGAAAAGAAATCATCAAAAAAGGCCAGTCCCCACACCAAGCCAAAAATAACCATAATAAAGGAAAATGAAAAAAAACCTCCTGAAAAAAAGCTGAAGACAAAATCCGAAATTGTCAATCAATTCATTGAAAATTCACCACGTATCTCACGCTCACCAACAGATTTCTATAATCCAGTCGACTGGGCACGCAACAGTGCAATAGATAAGGAAGAGGTAGTTAGCGAAACCCTCGCCAAAATATATTATAACCAGGGCAATACAGAAAAAGCGTTAAAAATTTATCGCAAATTAAGTTTGAGTAATCCGAAAAAAAGTAGTTACTTTGCAGCCCTAATTGAAAAAATAGAGTTAGAAAATAATCTAAATACTTGATACTATGGGTCTTTTCTGGTTAATTAATGTTTTGGTACTAATAGTTGCGATACTTATTGTGCTTGTTGTTTTGGTACAAAATTCAAAAGGTGGTGGTTTGGCTTCAAATTTTGCCGGTTCAAACCAATATATGGGCGTAAGAAAAACCGCCGATTTTCTTGAGAAAGCAACCTGGTCGTTGGCCGTGGCAATGTTATTTTTCGTGTTGGTCTCCGCAAAGATAATCCCAAAATACGAAGCCCAGGCCCAAGCCACTGATACAGAAATCAGACGGGCCATCGAAGATATCCCTATTTCAACTATGCCCTTCGATCCGGCACAAAACGCCACACAGGAGAACACAGAAGGTGACAATAGTGATGGAGGCAGTGAATAACCACCCTCCTCCGTCAGGATATAAAATAATTAAATGTCAGAATGTCATGGATATTCTGACATTTTTTTTTGGCATAAATTGTGATCAGCGCTCGTCTATCAATTTACTATCAAATATAATTTCATTCATTAATAAAATATTAAAGGATTATGACAAAAGTAAACATCAAACCATTAGCTGACAGGGTTGTAATAGAAGCCTCGGCAGCCGAAGAAAAAACAGCAGGTGGCCTTATTATACCTGATACAGCAAAAGAAAAACCACAAAAAGGCACAGTAGTGGCAGTGGGACCTGGTAAAAAAGATGAACCACTTACCGTTAAGGAAGGTGATGTTGTTCTTTACGGAAAATACGCAGGAACAGAGATCACTATAGATGGAAACGGATACCTCATCATGCGCGAATCTGACCTGGTGGCAATTGTATAATAAATTAAATAAGTAAATTAAAAACATAAAATTTTAGAAAAATGGCAAAAGATATCATTTTCGATCTCGAAGCAAGAGAATCATTAAAAAAAGGGGTTGATGCCCTTACTAACGCAGTTAAGGTAACCCTTGGCCCAAAAGGCAGAAACGTAATTATCGACAAATCTTTCGGTGCGCCGTCAGTAACTAAAGACGGTGTAACTGTTGCTAAAGAAGTTGAATTGGAAGATCCTATCGAAAACATGGGTGCCCAAATGGTTAAGGAAGTTGCATCAAAAACCAACGACCTTGCCGGCGATGGTACAACTACTGCAACTGTATTGGCCCAGGCTATTGTTGCAACCGGATTGAAAAATGTAACAGCAGGTGCTAATCCAATGGACTTGAAAAGAGGACTTGACAAAGCAGTTGTAAAAGTTATTGAAGGCCTGAAAAACCAGACCAAAGAAGTTGGTGACAGTTTTGAAAAAATCGAACAAATTGCATCTGTTTCAGCTAATAACGACAACACAATTGGAAAGGATATTGCAGAGGCAATGGGCAAAGTTAAGAAAGAAGGGGTTATCACCATTGAAGAGGCTAAGGGAATTGATACTTACGTGGATGTAGTAGAAGGTATGCAGTTCGACAGGGGATATATTTCACCCTATTTTGTAACCGATACCGAAAAGATGGAAACGGTTTACGAAACGCCCCACATCCTTATCTACGACAAGAAAATCTCAATAATGAAGGATCTGCTTCCAATTCTTGAGAAAGTAGCCCAAAGTGGCCGTCCTTTGATGATTATTGCCGAAGATGTTGAAACCGAAGCTTTGGCTACCCTGGTAGTTAATAAACTCAGGGGAGGGTTGAAAGTAGTTGCCGTTAAAGCTCCGGGATTTGGTGACAGAAGGAAAGAAATGTTGGAAGACATTGCAATTTTGACAGGTGGTACTGTTATCTCCGAAGAAAAAGGTTACAAACTCGAAGATGCAACCATTGAATATCTTGGTGAAGCTGAAAAAGTTACTATCGACAAAGAAAACACAACTATCGTAAGCGGTAAAGGAAATAAGGAAAATATTGATGGCCGTGTTGCACAGATCAAAAAGCAAATCGAAACCACAACTTCTGACTACGACAAAGAAAAACTACAGGAAAGACTTGCAAAATTAGCGGGTGGTGTTGCCGTGATTTATGTTGGGGCAGCCAGCGAAGTTGAAATGAAAGCCAAAAAAGACCTTTATGATGATGCTCTGAACGCTACCCGGGCAGCCATCGAAGAAGGTATTATCCCTGGTGGCGGTGTTGCATATTTGCGCACACTGGGTTTACTTGATGGTTTAAAAGGCGAGAGTGAAGATGAAAATACAGGTATTGCCATCATGAAAAGGGCACTTGAAGAACCTCTTCGCCAAATCGTGGAAAATGCCGGAATGGAAGGTTCAGTTGTTGTTAACAAGGTTAAGGAAGGCAAAGATGATTTTGGGTTTAATGCCAGGACCGAAATTTATGAAAACCTTATGGATGCCGGTGTAATCGACCCAACCAAAGTTACACGTGTTGCCCTCGAAAATGCAGCATCCATTGCAGGCATGTTGCTCACCACCGAGTGTGTGATAGCTGATAAAAAAGATGAGAACGCCGGTGGCGCCCCTGCCATGCCAGGCGGAATGCCCCCAGGTGGCGGAATGGGCGGCATGTACTAAAACTTGCTGACCGATTAGGAACTATAGAAAAGCCCTTCAAACGGAGGGCTTTTTTTTATGTGATGCATTTGTGAAAAAATATTAACCACTATGACACTTAGGGCACTCAGGAACACTAAGCCCTTAGTGGATTTTTAGTGCCCTAAGTGCCTCAGTGGTTAATAGTTAGTGGTTAGTGAAAAAAAACGGAATTAACTAAAGATATACTACAAACTATATGGCAAAACATTTGCGTTGGATGTAAGCACCGGATGATTCACATCAATATCACTAATAAGGTTTATCCCAGGGGTTTTCCCTTTTTCAAAACTTCCAAAACGGTCGTCAACCCCTAAAAACTGCGCGCCATTTAAGGTTGCCCATTGTAATAGTTCTGCCAACGAAATTTCAGGAAAAGCCTGAGAAATAGTTTTTAATTCGGTTAATACCGACAGTTGATGGTTTGAGGCCAGGCTATCGGTGCCGATAGTTAGTTTGCAGGATTTTTTTCTAAGAAGGGGAATGTCGGGGAGGCGGTTTTCGATATATAAATTAGCATTGGGGCACAGGCACCAAAATAAATTTTTAAAATTTGACAAAGCAAACCCGATCTCATTTTCGACAGTAAAAGTATTATGCACCAACAGTAGAGGGCTTGCTTCAGGCAAAAACCCGGCAACCGACTCTAATGGGGGCTTGCCGGTGGCTTGAAACCAGGAGTAATCTATGCCCAGTTTTTTCATGCTTTCAATTATCCAACCTGTCTTGTTCAGAAAAAACAAAGTTTCATCCATCGCTTCCTGATGATGGATACTAAGGATTGAACTATGTGTTTCGGCATGTTTTTTTATCAATTCAAAAAGCGGCTTCGAAACCGAATAAGTAGCGTGTGGGGTTATCGACCCATTCAATTTAAGTTCACCTGTAAGTTTATCCCAAATAGTTTCTGCCCTATTAAACTTTTCTTCGGCCATCCACGGCATCGATGCATAAACCTCAATAAAAGTGTGATAATAAATACTGCTTGTTGCTTTTGTCCCAAATGAATAATCAGTGTTTGAAATATCCCCCACAGCTACAATACCATTTTTCTGCATCTCCAAATCAGCCTGAACAATGGCCTCCACAATCTCATCTTTGTTAGCCGTTTGCTTTGCATTTTGCAAATTAATTACAAATTCCCCCAATCCGGTTTTTTCGGTGATTTTATTTTTTGTCCATGAGAGTTCAAGATGGCAATGCGTATTTACAAACCCCGGGCATAGCAAACCTTTGAGTTTCTCTACGTCACCTGGAATATTTTTATTTTCAGCTGGGTCGATCAGATCAATGATCTTCCCATGATCATCAATTACCAGTATGTGCTGTGATTAGGTTCTAATTAACCTCATTGCCACAAACCCTATAAATATTGCCAATATAAAACTAACCATTGTGCCAAGAAGGATAAATTCTGCCTCCTTCCTGTTGTCGGGGTTATTAATGTCGCCAAACCTGAGGATTGATTTTGCTGCAATCAAAAAACCAATGCCGGTAAATTGGTTTAACAATACAAATGTCAGGATCAATATCCTTTCAAATATCCCAATCCAACGCCCGGCATCTGTTAATCCTTTTGTGGTCCCAAGTTGAGACTGCCAGGGTTTTGTGAATTTTGCGATCATATAGCCCGAAGGCCAGATAATGAAAATGTAGGCAATAATTACAATAAGATATTTTTGATTGTCCAAAATCCCTAAAAGTATGCTGGTAAAATTTATTTCTGGGGATACGTAAAAATACCAGGCAAAAATTATCACCACTAAGTGAATGGATTGATCGAGCATAAAAGTAAGGATGTTATCGGTCCTGTAGGATTTCCACAAATCAGTTAGAAAATGACTAAGCATTAGCGACAATGGAAGCCAAAAGTTATTATAATGCCCGGAAAACAAATAGGTCAGCAACCCGATAATAAAAACATGTAAATATAGCGATCCGGCCTTCCAGTGTGATTTCTGTCTTTCGACAATCCAACTTTTTCGTTGAAATAAAAAATCACCCAATAGATGGGCGATCAATAACCTGAGCAATAATGTAAAGTCGTTGCTTGCCAGAAATTCATTCATTTTCCGAAAATTTTGTTTATTATAAAATACCTGTAAGGTTATTAATAGCTTTTATAACCCCACAGGGTTATTAATGGCATTTATAACCCCACAGGGTTATAATTAGCTTTTATAACCCCATAGGGTTATTATTGACATTTATAACCCCACAGGATTATATTAATTTCTTTTTGATTAATTGTTCAAAGCGGGCCAGCATTAATTCAATTTCGTTAACATGTGCCGATTGAATCCTTTTCCTTACGCCCGGTTGCGAAATCTTCAGGTTTTCAGCAATTTGCTCCTGGGTTTTACCTGTTAAATGCTCTAATACCACTTCCATTTGTTGCACCGACCATCTCAAAATAATGGTATCGAGCAATGCACATTCAACATTTAGCTCCTGGTTAATTTCCTCCCAGGGGGTTTTAACGACAAGCAAACGCGATTCTTTTTTCATCATGTCAAGTTCCAGGCCAGAGTTCCGGTAGGCTTCACCATCACCTTCTCCACCACTACTGTCCGGCAACAACGAAATGCCACCAACACCAATAGCTATCCTGGCATCAAAAGCATCTTTAAGTGTAGTTTTGAAAATACTTCTCACTTTTGCCCGGATAATTATTGAAGCTTTTAACGACAACTCCGGGATTTGTATTACGCCCTGGAAACTATCGCCACGAAAAATTTCAAAGGGATAAGCCATTACATCATTACCAAGTATTTCTTCCATAATAAGAAACGAGGCTTTTAATTCTTTGAGTAATTTCTCTCGCTGCCCACCTTGCAAGCGTGAAGAACCGGCAATATCACCAGTAATAACAGCATATAATTTATTCTTTCCCATAGGTATGTTTAGTTTGTATTTATCATTAATTTCATGTCCAATATAAAAATCCGATTTTACGGGTTTGAATTTCTTCATAATAACCTATGAGGCTAAATTTGGATGAACTTACATCTTCTCCTTGCACTATCTATATTTTTTTATATTCATACTTCCCACGAATATTATGGTAATAATAACTGGCATGTGATCCCGCACTTATCAATCCCTCATACACCTCATTAGGAATATTAAAATATTGATAAATGTGTCTATTGTAATTTTTTGTATTGTTATACAACTGAATTTTCTCAAAAATGTGTTCCCTGCTTCGAGCTTGTAAACAAAATTCTAAAATATCTATGCTTTTGTGTTCAATAATTGGTTTAAGCAACGACAACAAATCGTTTGCCCTTTTGTAACCAGATTGTTTCATCCACCTACTAATTGTTTCCAGTGCTTGAAAATCTAAATAATCATGCTGTTTTTTATCTTTGTCTCCATTTTGAGAGACTAAGAGCCTAAGGTGATGATAAAGCTCATCTAAAAATCTGATTACCTGATTTATATCTTTGTCTCTTTTTTTAGAGACCAAGAGCCTAAGATAAATATTAATATCGCTTAAAGATTTAATAGGCAATTCTTTATCTTTGGTCGCATCTTCGGCTCCTTGTGTTCCTATCTGCTGAGTTAAAGGATGAACTTTAATAATGCTCAGGAAATAATACCGGTCATCATCTGTTTCAAATACAGGAGGTGGCGAGCCGTTAACTTCAAGGCTGCTATAAATAATGGGCAAGCCGGTCCCCATGCCTTCAGTAAGGTTAAGCTCTTTTAGAAACCCTCCCAGTTTCCGGTTTCTGTATTCCCGGGTAATAATTCTCTTTTTTTTCAGCATCTCTTTGTCAACTGGGGGCATTGGCCCCGGACGGATAATTAAAGTATCGGATTGCTTCTGCCTGCCCGGGGGCTTTTGATACTTGTTCCTGAATAATATTGGTTTTGATAAAACTTAGAACATCTCTTACTTGTTTGACAATAGGGCCGGTGAATATTTTTTCCACATAATCTTTACCAACTCTACCTTTATGTATTACAAGATCTATTTTGGCCCCGCTAAAGAATTGCTCAGGATGATTATTAAAAAGCAATAATCCCACATTGGTTGGCCTTAGGTATTCGTCAGGGCCTTTTGCAATTTTCATTTGTTTGCACAAATCCTGGAACGATATTTTTGTACTTTCCTCATACAATGAACTCATCACCTCTTTTAGGTGCGATTGGATTAATTGCAAACTCAGGTCATCAAGTGAGGCCCCTTGATTTAACCTGTCATCAAAAGGTATCCTTGCTGTTAATTCAAGCAATCTTCTTTCGTCATCAGAACCATCTTTTACTTTAACGGTTGTTGATCCTCGTTTGATGTACCATGCCTTTTCCGACTTTCTTTTACTGAGGCTTACCGGGGCTTTGTAAGGACGATTATCTCCTGCTGGTGCCCAAATAATTAAAATATGTTTTCCATCTTTAAGATATGGTTGCGAAACCGGAACAAAATCTGGAAATATTTTATGCGATAATTCAATTAGTTTTTTCTGATACCCATCCAGTTGATTCTGATTTAATCCTAAAGGAGGAAGTTTTGCTACTCCATTATCATCTTCCACACCAACAATAATGTACCCTCCATCCCAATTATTAATATCATTGGCGTAAGCACAAAGAGAGTGTATAATGTCTTCGGGGTTCCAACCTTTTTTAAGCTCAATTCGATCCCATTCAACTGTATGGCCATTTAAAAGCTCGTTTATATTTATTGGTAATGCCATTTGTGCTTATTTTATTTTTTCAGGTTCAATCACTTTTCAATTTCTTATATCTAATCCTTTTCGGCCCCACGTCCCCCAGGCGTTTTTTCTTGTTCTCTTCGTATTCGGTATAGCTGCCTTCAAAATAGTAAACCTGCGAATTCCCTTCAAATGCCAGGATGTGTGTTGCAACCCTGTCGAGGAACCAGCGGTCGTGTGAAATGATCACTGCACAGCCTGCAAAATTTTCCAGCCCCTCCTCAATTGCGCGGAGGGTGTTCACATCAATATCGTTGGTAGGTTCGTCAAGGAGCAACACATTGGCCTCCTGCCTCAGGGTAAGGGCAAGGTGCAGCCTGTTCCGTTCGCCGCCCGACAGCACCCCGGTTTTCTTGCTTTGGTCGGCACCGCTAAAGTTAAACCGGGCAACATAGGCCCTTGAATTCATCATCCGGTTACCAAGCTGTATGGTCTCGTGGCCTTGTGAAATAACTTCCCAGACGGTTTTTTCAGGATCAATTTCGGCATGTGCCTGGTCAACATAACCCACCTTTACGGTATCCCCAATTTTAAATCCTCCTTCATCAGGCTTTTCTTCGCCCATTATCATCCTAAACAGGGTAGTTTTTCCGGCACCATTTGGGCCGATAACCCCAACAATCCCGGCAGGGGGCAAATTAAATTCAAGTCCTTCAAAAAGCAGTTTATCACCAAAAGCCTTTTTTACACTTTCAGCTTCAATAACGTTATTTCCAAGCCGTGGGCCATTGGGAATAAAAATTTCCAACCTTTCTTCCTTTTGCTTTACATCTTCATTCAGCATTTTATCGTAGGCCGAAAGCCTTGCTTTTGCCTTTGCATGGCGGGCTTTGGGGGCCATCCGCACCCATTCCAGTTCCCGTTCCAGTGTTTTCCTCCGCTTGCTTTCCGATTTCTCCTCCATCTGTAGCCGTTTGGTTTTTTGCTCCAGCCACAACGAATAATTTCCCTTCCAGGGGATACCTTCACCACGGTCAAGTTCCAAAATCCATCCTGCCACATTATCCAGGAAATAACGGTCGTGGGTTACGGCAATCACTGT
>NIVA01000117.1 GCA_002254335.1 Bacteroidetes bacterium 4572_114
GAACTCAATTGCTCAGTTGAAGCAGTCCTTAATTTTGGATAGTCAGAGATTTTACATTCAAGGATTTTTCCTGTATTAAGGATTATTGCCAATAAATCGAGGCCCCTGTCAAAAAACAAGTTTTTAATTCGTAGGCCATTTTCAAAAATCAAGCGGTCAATAGGGTCTTTTGCCCTGTATTTATTTGAAATGTTCATTCCATTGTATTTTAAAATCTTCTTGGTTTTCTTCTATTATGCTCATAATTTCCCTAATTTCTTTCCCGTTGAATCCGTAAAAATACTCAATTTCAATAAATGGTTCCAACCTGACTAAAGGAACCCCCAAACAGTTTAGGTACAATCATTAATTTTTGTATTTTTTTTGCTAAATGTAATTCGTTATACCAAACAATAAAGGGAGCAACTAACGAATTGATAGATACATCCACCTATTCGGATAAGGAACTTGCCCAACACTTTGAAAGCCTAGAACTTCAAATCGGGCTTTTGGTGATAAAGAATATATTTAACGAACAGGAAGTTATAAATAAGCTAAATGATATTTTTATAAACCTTGATGAGATATTACAAACCGAACAGGGGAGAGGCTTTTTTTTGTACCATCGTTACAATTCGCAGTTCTCCTTTCAATTGTGATTGGATTGAGCGGTTTTGTGGGACTAACCTTTCTTATTCCCTTAGCGACTTGGAGTCGCTTAGGGAATTAGGCCCAGTGTGTCTATTCAAAAAAGTTTTCAGGGAAATTTATCAGATATACTTTTTTCGTTGCCCGTGTAATGGCCGTATATATCCAGCGTAAAAATGCCCGGTCGATTTTATTGTCGCGGATAAAAGGCTGGTCGATGAAAATAGTTTCCCATTGGCCACCCTGGGTTTTATGGCAGGTAAGGGCGTAGGCAAATTTAACCTGCAATGCGTTGAAATATGGATTATTCTTAACCTTTTCGGCCCTGCGCCTGCTGCTGGCAATGTCCATATAATCCTGGCTTATCTCATCGAACATGCGCTGATTATCACGATAGGAGAGCGATGCCGATTCCGACATTATAGTATCTAACAAAAGCTTGGTCTCCAGTTCCGGCTCGTCAGGGTAATCGACCAACCTAACTATGGCATCAGCAAATTTGAAACTATAAATCTCTTCAATATGTTTTATTTTAAGGACTTCAACAATATCACCATTGGCAATAAAACCTGCCTTTGATTGGGAAGGCAGCCAGAAGTAATTATTCTTTACCACCATCATATAATCACCCGCATCAATTTCATTTTCCCTCCATAAAACCCTGTGCCTTATCTCACGGTTATAAATATTGGCCCTCTTGTTTGAGCGTGTTATCACAATTGTTTTGTCATCGCCCAAAACCGAATGTGCCGACATCAATTCATCCTCCAGTTGGGAGGCGTCAATTAAACAGATATCGGTAAAATTATTGATGCATTACCTCGGTGAGCTGGAGTTTACGTACCGATAAATGATATGACGAACTCAAATATTTTTCATCCATGGCGGGTGAAACATCAAGCCCTACGGGGGGCAACTGGGCTACGTCGCCAATTAGCAAAAGTGTGCAACGCTCTCCTGAATAAACATATTCAATCAGGTCGGTGAGCAGATCGGCACGGGCAATGAATTGACCGTCGTTGGCGAGGTTTGTGCCCGGGATCATTGAAGCCTCATCAACGATAAAGAGGGTGTTTTTGTGCAGGTTATCGATGCGGTGCAGCAAAACCGGACCATCACCGGAGACCCGTGGCTGATAAATCTTTTTGTGGATTGTGAATGCCTGCTTTCCCGAGTAAGTTGCCAACACTTTGGCCGCCCTGCCGGTAGGTGCCAAAAGCACAGTTTTGACACCGATGTGTGGCGCAGCCATTACCAATGCGCTTAACACGGTCGTTTTTCCGGTACCTGCGTATCCCTTAAAAAGAAAAAGCTCATTTTTCGTTCTGTTTAAAATAAACTCAGCAAGCGCCAATATCAAAATCCGCTGCCCCTGCGTGGGCGTGTAGGGAAACTTGCTAAAAATCATATCTTCAATAGTGCGGATATCCATGGGGGTAAAATTACAAATTACAAAAAAATTCAAAATCCTAAATCCAAAACTCAAAATAAATCCAAATCACATCCCGAAAGCTTTCGGGACTAAATTCAAAAAAAAATACAAAAATTCAAATTTCGGACAAATTTAGGCATCTTTTATAAGGGACAGTAAAAATGAATAAGGTGCAGGGCACCGCCAATCTTTGTAGCAAGGATCCTTCCCCATGGAAACGTGCAGGTGCAGAGCACCGAAATCTTAGAACCAACGAAGATATTCCGGTGCGCTGCACCTGCCTGATTGGCCTGGAAAATTTGTCTTCCAACAAGTCCTCGAAATATTATTGAGTCCAGTCTAAAAAGCCCTTTTTTGCCGCGAATGCGCTAATATAATTTTCTAATTATCGTATAATCACGTGTTTGAAAGAAATAGTTTGAACCTGGGACGTAGCGGCAGGGATTGGAGTGGTACCCCGGCGAAGCAGCGGCTGATATTTTTGTTGGTGGGCGGAGGCTGAGGCACGAAGACCCCGCACCACCTTTACAAAAATACAGCCGGTGCAAGGCGGGTAAAACGGAAAGCCCGGTTCAGCCGCCCAAAAAAATATTGTCATTAATTAAAATGGATAACCGATACCAAAGTTCCAGATGACATCTTTTAGTTTCAGGTTGTTTATGCGCCACCGCTCCCCGGTGGGGAAGGCCGGGTTTTTTAATGGTGCCGCTGCATCTATCCTAAAGATAAAAAAGTTGAAATCGAGCCTGGCCCCCAGCCCGCCATTGATTGCAATTTCACCTAAAAAATCATCAAACTTGAACTTGCCCCCCGGAAAAGTGGTACTTGAATTGAGGAGCCAGATATTGCCGAAGTCAGCAAATATGGCCCCTTTTAAAAAACTATATACAGGGAAACGGTATTCGAGATTGGCCTGGAGGATAATATCGCCCATGCGCTCGAAATATGACCCGGAAGTATCCCTGAACGACCCAGGCCCCAGGGTCCTGTACCTCCAGCCGCGCATATCGCTGGCTCCACCTGCATAAAAACCCTTTTCGAAGGGCAGGGCGGAAGAGTTGCCAAATGGCACACCGATCCCAAATAAATTTCGGTAAACAAAAGTACTTTCATCGTCCAGGGCAAAATAATACCTGAAATCTACAGTGGCACGAACGTATTGGGCATAAGGGATAGTGAAAATTGTGTGCTCGCCATTTTCATTTTCTGGCGCATTGGAAACGTTGTTTATCAACCCGATAAGGTTGCCGGCAGTCTCGATGTCCCATCTGAGGAACATGAAATTTTTTACCCTGTCCCTTTGCTGGTCATTAAAAATATATGAATATTTAACAGCCATGATAAAGTGATCGGTATATTGGTTTTTTAACCGGGGGTCATTTAATTCATCAATTTTTTTGATGAAAGCTGAGTCGGGAAAAATTGAAACCGAATTGAGATCAGAAGGTATCAGGCTATGGCTTACAAACTTCTTTCCACGCCAATTATAGCCGAACGACAGGTTGGTAACATATCTTTCATAATCGGGGCGGTTTTGGTAATTAAAACCAGTTTTTATAGTAGTCCGGGGCCTCAACAGTTTTGGCATCCTGTCCTGTGATATAGGTAGGAGGAACTTGGGGAAATCAACACTGGCCTCGGCACCTGTTTCAAATGTGTTGAAAAACAGAAAAACGTTATTCTCGGCCTGGCCCCCCTGCTGCCATTCGACACCACCGGTAAATTTAATGGTCAGGACTTCGCCCCCCCTGAAAATGTTTAGGTTCTGATATACAAAGTTTCCGGCAGCCCCAAGCTGCCCATCGGAGGTTGTCCCCTCGGTTTCGACAGAAAATGACTGAACCGGCCTCCTGGTAAGGTTTATAGCGCAATTGAGATACTTTTTTGAAGTGTCGGGAAGTATCGGGTTATCTTCAACCTGCCTGAATTCCATCGAAGTATATCCGTATAAAGGCAGACTGCTCAATTGCTTGTAAGTGTTTTTTTCTGAAATTTCGCTGTATAATTTCAAGGGTTCCAAAAAAATAGAATTCCTGATGGCCTTTGGCCTGATTTTAAGTTTATCCCGGTAATAAAACAAAAACCGGTCGATGCCATTGGTTGTGTCAGGGTTTCTGAAGGTCAACATTTTTGAAGTATCGGTGCGCAACGGATCAAAATTAGGGTTGATTGAAACCTGGTCGATAAAGAACCTTTGATGGTCTTTCTTTATAATTTCTGCAGGATTGGTGTCGCTAATTATTTGCACCTGCTTAATGTTGAGGTAAATATCCAGTTCATGGTTATTAAATGCGCTGTCAACCTCGAAATAGATATACCCTGGTGAAAAATAAAAGTACCCGATATCCCTTAATTGTTTGGTTATAATGTACCTGTCATCATCAAGGAGGTTAGCATTGTAGATATTATGTTTTTTTATTGAAAAATTGTTTTCATTATTAATTACAAAATCCCTGAGCACAGGATCCTGTATTTTGTAATAAATATTTTTTATGGTGTAGGGGCGGGCGAGTTCAACGTTGTATTTCACCCTGGCCTTTTTATCCTTTTTGGTCACTTCAGGTGTGACCCGCGAGTTGAAAAACCCGTAATTATCGAGATATTGTGTCATTTTTTTTTGCCGGATAATGCCATACAGGTTGTCCGTATCGAAATTCAACTCCTTCAGGCCGGTATTGCTTTTGTCGAGTGCGATGCTGGTTTTGTCCAATAAATACTCACCCTCCGCAACATTGTGTGTTATATTGCATCCGGACAACAAGGCCAACGCTGTTAACAGAAGCGGGATTATCTTTTTAATTAGAGTGTTCAATACCTTTGTTGGTTTATTATTATTGTCCTACCACGAATTTGACGGAACAAAAATAACAATTATGGTAATTGTGATATTATAATCTGACACCTAAGGCCCAACAACCGTCACAAAAATTAATTGCATATTCCATGCAAGAACAAAAAAAAATCTTTTTTTTATTTTTGCACTCCCTTTTTGAGGGGCAAAGATAAGAGGTGATTTTAGATTGCCGTAGTTCATAAATATTTTGGGAGTTTAGCTCAGTTGGTTCAGAGCACCTGCCTTACAAGCAGGGGGCCACTGGTTCGAATCCAGTAACTCCCACATTGAAACTCAATAAAAAAAGCCATTCTTGTTAAGAATGGCTTTTTTATTTGCATTAGTTCGGAACTTAATAGCAGACCACAGGTTTTGCTGAACCCCTGATAAATAGCTGTCTGACAGTTTAATTTAAAGGGCAACTGTCTGACAGCTTTTGAGGTCACCCAATAAATTTTGAAATCTCCTTATAAAGTTCCCTTCTATTTAAGGGCTTTGAAATATAACCATCGCAACCGGCTTTCAGGCAGGTTTCACGGTCGCCCGAAAGGGCATAGGCCGTTTGTGCGACAATGGGGATTTCGGGGTTAAATTTTTTGATGAGGGCCGTGGCTTCGTAACCGTCCATCAAGGGCATCCGTACATCCATCAGGATAAGGTCAACCTCTTTTCCCCCACGGATAAGGTCGATGGCTTCTTTGCCATTGTATGCCCTGGTCAATTGAACTTTAGTCTTCCTTAACATAATTTCCAACAAATGAAAGTTGGAATCTTCATCTTCGGCAACCAGTATTTTTTTATTCGCCCAGTCGGCTTTTTCGGTTGCTGGTTCCGCTATTTGTGGCTCAAACCTGTCTTGCACGATTTCGACAAACGGGATTGTAAAATGAAAAGATGAGCCTTGTCCGGAGGTTGATTCCAGCGTGATGTCGCCACCAAGCAGGTTGGCAATGTTTTTTGAAATGGCCAGGCCAAGCCCGGTCCCCCCGGTTTCGCGGGTGCTGCTATTGTCAACCTGCCTGAAACGGTCAAAAATATTTTCACTGTTATCGGCATCAATACCAATGCCTGTGTCTTTTACATAAAAGTCAATGTAATATCCCTGTCCTTTTTCCAGTATCCTGTAACCCAATTCAACAGAGCCTTCATTGGTATATTTCAAAGCATTGTTCATGAGGTTGGAAATAACCTGGTTGATCCTTAGGGGGTCGGAGGAGAATATGAAGTTTTGATCTTCCTTATGCTGCCTGGCAATTATCTCGATATGTTCCTTACCGTATCTCGAACGAAGTTCCCTAAAACTATAGTAATTATCAAAAAGTATTTTATTGGCCGAGCACCTGTCGGTTTTTATGTCTAACTGCCCGGCTTCAATTTTGGCAATATCAATAATATCATCGATAATACCTAAGAGTTTGCGGCCATTGTCGATAATAAGCGTACTGAATTTTTCCCGTTCTTCTTTCAAATATTTCACTTCGCCCAGCATCTCGGTGAACCCAATAATGGCGTTCATCGGTGTCCTTATTTCATGCGACATATTTGTAAGAAAGGCCGTTTTTAACCTGTCCGACCCTTCAGCTTTTTCTTTGGCTTCTAACAAATCCTGCTCCATCTTCTTTCTCGTGGTAATATCTTCCTTTACAGCAATATAATGCGTAATTTCACCTATATCATTTTTAACAGGTGATATGGATACATGTTCCCAAAAAAACTCCCCGTTCTTTTTTCGGTTCAAAAACTCACCCTGAAATTCCTTTCCCAAATCAAGGGTCTTCCTGAGGTTTTCATAAGTCTTCCCTGGGGTTTTCCCCGACTTGATCAATTCGGGTGTGCTTCCAATAGCTTCCTCTCTCGTGTAACCGGTAACATCAATAAATTTCTGGTTAACATAAATGACCTTTTCATCCATATCGGAAATTACCACCGACACAGGGCTTTGTTGAATGGACTGGTACAGCCTTTTGATCTCTTCATCAGCCTGTTTTTTAAAAATGGTTGCTGCCACCTGTGTCGAAACAAACCCTAACAGTTCCTTCTCCTGGGGGCCAATTGCATTTTCATCCTCATAGTCCTGCAGCACAATGATCCCGATAACTTTATCCTCAACCTGCAAAGGCACGCCCAACCAACATTTAGCCGGCGACCCCACCCTCTCAATTTCCCCTGTGCCCTCAAGCCTGTCAATATCGGCACGGGTCAGGAGCATCGGCTTATTCCGTTTTATAACAAGGGAGCTAATGGTTTTCCCCGCAGGGAGTTCTTTAAAGAAATCTTTTTCATCTTTCATATAAGGCAATGAAAAAGTATCAGATTTTTCATCGTAGAGCGCAATCAGAAAATTACGGGTGTTGATGGTTTTGCCCAATTCCATTTTTATCAATTCAATCAACTCAGCTAAATCCTTTGTTTTGTTATGCGCTTCGCCGATATTCCGCATAATCTCAAGCCGGATTTTCGATAATTTTATTTCGGTGATATCTATGATTAGGCCCTCCAAAAGGTTCCCTGTCCCCCCTTTGACCTGTACTTGCCTGCCCTGTTCCCAAACCCATTTAATTTTGTTGGTTTTGGTGCGTATGCGATATTCCATTTGAAACGGGCTGTTATTTTCAACTGCTTCCTGAATTTTCATGATAACAGGCTCTGTGTCTTCAGGTAGGATTATATCACTATATGAGATGTTTTTATTATCAAGGAAATCTTTGTAGGGATATCCGGTCAGTTTCAGGGCATTTTTACTGATAAATTTCATGGCCCGGTGGATGTCGTCTGTACACTGGTAAACGATGCCCGGGAAATTATCGATCATCGTGGCAGCCTTTCGCTCGGTTTCCCTTAGGTCGCCCAATGCTTTTTTCGTTTCCGAAACATCAACTTGTGTTCCCCATGCCTCTATCAACATTCCGTTGTTGATGGTTGCAATAAACGAGTTTGAAAAATACTTCTCTTCACCATGAGGGGTAATTTCATGTGATATCCCATCAATTATCTTAAACCCGTTTTTAATAAATGTCCTAAGGTATCCGATATTCTCTGCGGTTTCAGGTAACACTCCCCGGAGTTTCAGCCCAATCAATGCACCGGACGGCATGCCCAGCATGTTGGCATAGGCAGTATTGCAGGCAACGCAGGTTGAATTAAAACATGCTTCAATCAATTCTCCTTCGGGCAAGTGTGTGGGCACAGGCACATCGGGCTTAAAGCACCAAACCCCCACCGAAGTAGATTCCATGAACCCTGTTAAACCGTCTTGCCCCCCAATTTCATTACCCTCTGGCACTTTGGTCTTTTTGTTGCCCAAAAAAGATAATAGGATTTCAGAAAGCCTTGTTTCCTTCATTTTTGACGAGAGCAACACGTCAACATGCAAGTTGGCAAAAACCGATAGATCAACAGCATCATCAAAAATTACAATAGTTGAAACAGCAGTAGGTTTAGCCTGATTTAGGATTGTGGTGATAAGGGCCTTTTCGGTTTCACTTATCCCCGAAAGGAAAAAAATTATGGTATCAGGAGGAGGTGTTTTAGAAATGGCATCTTGTACCTCCCTTAGGTCTTGGGCAAAAACAAAAGCATGGCCCGGCAAAGGTTGCCCAAACATCAACCTTATTCTTTTCTCAGATTTACTATTTTGACAATATATCGGGGTACGGTCCTTCATTTTTGCTGAAAATATTTTTTAATATAAAACCTGACCCAAAAGTAGTTAAAAAAAACCTAACAAAACAAGGTAAAATAAATGTAACCTTTGATACAAATTTTACTTTTGTGCTATGGAAAAAAGAATTGAGGAAGTTTTATCGGTATTGTCGGGCCTGGACATTTCGTATGAATTGCACTACCACCCGCCTTTGCCAACCATTGAAACAGCGATGAAATATTGGTCATCCATCGATGCCACCCACTGTAAAAATATTTTTTTCAGGAACCATAAAGGCAACAGGCATTACCTGGTAATTATCGGATACCAACAAAACCTTGCCATACATGACCTTGAAAAAAGGCTGAAACAAGGAAAGCTTAGTTTTGCCTCACCCAAACGATTGCAAAAATATTTGGGGCTTCTGCCAGGATCGGTCTCACCATTTGGCTTGATAAACGATACCGAAAACCATGTGCACCTGTTTTTGGATGAGAATTTTAAACATGCCGACAAAATCAGCTTCCACCCCAACATAAACACAGCATCCTGCGTGGTGGCATTCAACGATTTTATCAGGTTCCTCGATTCCACCGGCAATTCGTATGAGTTTATTAAGCTGTATGATTAGGGCCTTAAAAAGCCATTAATACCAACATGTCATAAATATTTATTTGTCATCCCCGTACAGTTGTTCCACCTTACGGGACAGGCGAATTGATCGAAGTGGATGAATTTATACATGACAAAGGCACATAATAATTTGATGGGTTTAGTCAAAAAAGTAAATATTTGGGTGAATAGCTGTCAGACAGTTTAGATTAAAAGTCAGACATATAATATTTTAGATTTTGTTTGTAATATAGAAAATAACTGTCTGACAGCTTTTCAGACCGGATTCATTCAAATTACCTTAATAATTATGATATAACTTTCTTAAACAATTTCAATGATGTCAGCATATCAAAACCTGGTTATTTTTTATTTTTCGGGGACGGGCAATGCCAAGAGGGCCGCAGAATGGATTGCCGAAATTGCCGAACGGATGAACGTAAACACCCAATTGATTAACATCGACCGGTTTAGGAAAATTGAAATCCCAAAACTTGAGGGACGGACTTTAATAGGGTTTTGCTCGCCCACACATGGCTTCAACCTGCCCCCCATTATGTTGAAGTTCCTGTGGAAGTTCCCCCAGGGAAAACAAACTGATGTTTTTATCCTGAACACCAGGGCCGGGATGAAACTATCAAAACTATTTTTGCCCGGGTTAAGTGGCGTGGCCCAAATATATGCCGCCCTTATGCTGATTGTTAAAGGTTACAGTGTCCGTGGCATGCAACCGATAGACCTGCCCTCAAACTGGATTTCGTTGCACCCGGGCCTGAAGCAGAAAGTTGTTGCCTCGATGTTTGAAAGATATGAAAAGATTACCAAAAAATTTGCTGAAAGGATACTTGGCGGGGGCAGCAAATATAAAGCATTGAGCTCTCTGCCGGTCGATCTGGCATTGGCCCCCATCGCCTTAGGTTATTATATGATCGGCCGGTTTGCCATCGCCAAAACTTTTTATGCCGGCAACGCCTGTACAAAATGTGGCCTATGCGAAAAACAATGTCCGGTGGGCGCGATTAAAATGATACAGGGCCGCCCCTACTGGACATTCAGTTGCGAAAGCTGCATGCGCTGTATGAACAATTGCCCGGTACGCGCCATACAGGTTTCACAAACTTTCAGCATTGTGGTTTGGTACCTGCTTATCAGCCTGTTTATGCCGTGGGCGCTTCGGAAATTTTATGGTTTCAATTTTATTAACTTCAACACCAACACCTGGTTGGCCAACTTTAGTGAAGATATAATCTTATGGTTGATGAGTTTGGTTGTTATTTGGATGATTTATAAAGTGACACACTACTGTTTGAAATTCCCAATTTTCAATAACCTCATCACTTATACCTCATTTACCAAATACAAGTTTTGGCGGAGGTATAGGGGGCTGAAGGCAAGGTAATGGTAAATGTTAAAAGTTAAAAGGGGAAAGGAAAGAGTAGGGTCAATATTTTAAAATAAAGATTTAACGTGTTCCCCGAACTTTTCCGTTGACAGGTTGTCCCATTTTTTTCGTAGGCATTTAATAAAAACATCTTTGTCGATTTGCTTTTTGCCATCAAGATAAGCCTGCTGAATTAGTTCTATCATTTCATGTACAAAGAGCCTTACCTTTCCGTTGCAATCACGATGAATGGCTTCGATAATATCAGGGGCAAATAGTGTGGAAATATCATTTGGGTAACCTGAACATTCGATGGCTTTTTCTACAACTTGCAATGCGTAATCCGCGTTAAAATCATTTAGCTTTTCATAATCGTTGATTAACCCAAGCAAAGAACTATCGCCCTTTCCCTGTCGGGCATCCTGTAATTTACCGTAAAGTTCTTCCTGGAGCGAAAATGTGAACAGCAATTTTTCAGTATTCATAATTTCGCGGGTAAGCTCCAAAACCTGCAGCAATTGTTTGTCCCATTGTGGCGAACTCAGGTCTTTACGGCCAATTTTATCAAATTCATCAATCAACATAGTGAAGCTATCCCTTAAGCTTTTGTTTTGAAGTATAAGCACAAGTATGTTGCGAAGGGTTGACCTCAAAAAAACAAGCCGCGTCCGGTTATAATCATCTATGGGCAGGTTGACCTGAAAATATTTAGCGAATATGCCTTTGCTGATAAGTATCTGTTCGAGCTTGCGGAGGAACGAACTTTTACCCGACCCAAAGCCTCCGATAATCCCGCAATTGCGTTTCATCTGTAAGCTAAGGGCAAGCTTCTTCAATGGTTCTGTTTGGTTAACAAACCTTTCAAGGTTTTCGCCCGAGAGGGGCACCTCAGTAAAAAAGTCCTTTTTAAAACCGAAATGGCTGTTTATTTCATTTTTCATGATGAATTGATTTTTTATTGCAAACAGCAAAATTAGTTAAAACATTTGAACATATATAGCGCATTAACCCAAATATCATTGCCTTCATCGCGCATTTGTGTAAACGGAAGTATCAGCTCGCGCCACCTGGCATAATCTGTTTTGCTCAGTAATTTCATCGCTTCCATCTCCTCTTTTTGATGGTTGGGATTGCTTGCGTCCAAATCGAAGCCAAGCAGAAACCTGAAAGTTACAGCATTTAATTGCAACAGTTGGTTTTGTGTTAACCATTGTATAACACGTTTTTTATATGCTTTGAGGTTTGGGTCATCGTAGTTTTCGACAAGGGTTTCTGTTAG
>NIVA01000118.1 GCA_002254335.1 Bacteroidetes bacterium 4572_114
AATGAATGTGTTGAAGTTGATATTTCAGGTTTAAAATCCGGTATTTATATTATTGGTGCAAGGGGGGACAATAATAGCTACTTCTCAAAATTGATAGTTGAGTAGTTCGCCAATGGTCATAAGTTCTTATTTGGGTTTTTGCCAAACATTTGCAAAGCCGGTGTTTGGATTATGTGGACTTCTTTGAAACTTGGTGTGTCCATACTTAATATTTTTGGAGAATTAGCTTATTCATGTTTTCTTCTAATCCTCTTCTAAATCTTCTTCTAATAGTTCTTATTTTAGAACCCATTTTGATTCTTTAAATGTTCCTTCATTCTTAATTAAATCATTACTTCTTAGTTCGGACAGTAAATTTTTAATTTTATTTTTACGTTGTTGATCATCCATCCAATCCGGAAGTTTATTCCATAATAAATCATCAATGTCTTTTCTTGACAAGCTACCATGTTGTTTAATTGCTTTTTTGACAAGTTCAAGATAATACTCTTTATCAAGGCCTTTATTTTTTGAATAATCTGCTTTTTTACCCATCTCTTTTGCAACACTAACTGAAAGATAATAATTTGGGGACCTGCCTTCAATTAGTTTTTTCTTTCTTAAATGTTTGGCTTCTTCAGGGATAATAGGTTTTTTCTTTTGTACTTTATCCAGCAAAATAATATCTTCGAGGCCTAAGTCTTTGTTATTGACAAGAATTCTTGCAAAATCCATATCCAATATTTTACCTGCAATAGTAACTTTTACACGGTTATTGTTCAAATCATATTCCGGCAGAGGGAAAAGCCTTGCCCTTTGATAGTTAAACATCTTACGGATACCACCCCCAGCAGTATCTACCATCTTTACATTGAACATGGCCGTAGCTAAAAACCGATTTCGGTAATGCTCTTCAGGCGCATTGTCAATTACTACCTGTTCAACTGAACCGGGAATAAAACTTCCAACATTTGTAAAAATAAGTTGGCCTGGCAGCTCAACAACATTGATTTTGCCAGAAAGCACATAATCCTGATGAGCAATACAATTATTAATAGCCTCTCTAATTGTAAAAGGTTCATATTGGTCAACCTCATCGGGGAAGAGGGTAGTACCGTCGTGAATATATCGATATTTTAAATTTCTAATTTTGTTGTAAATTTTATCTACCCCAAGTATTAATGGGCATCCCTCAATCAAATAATCTCTGTCATTGCCTTTTTCATCTTTAAGCAACCACCTGATTTTTGCCTCGGCAGGATTGATAAAATGTTCGGATTCTTCTTTATCTAAATCCTCTATTGTTGCCTGTGAAACAATAGAAGCACTCCAGTCTTCAGTAATTGCCTGTGCCCTAATTCTTTCTATCTCTTCCAGGTTGAGCGGGCCCAATTCTTCACTGTCCCTTCCATAATAATGACCTTCAAATGCTATAGGAATACCTTTTGGGGCAACAGGGATTTGAAACATTACCACCCCACCTTCGGGAAGTTGCAGTTCGTGTATTTCGATGAATGTAATACGATTGGTGGTTTTGTTGGCTATTTCACTTTTAACACTGTCTAATTTCTTTCGGTTTGAACGAAACTGGCTGCCAACTATTTTGTGTTGCTTATCCTCAATACCAAAAACCAACCAGGCATAAGATATACCTTTTAAATTGGCCTCATTGCTTAACGCAGAAAAGTATTTGCCCAACTTTGTAAAATCGAAAGTGCGTTTGGCTTCCTTAAATTCCACAACTTCATTTTCTGCTTGTAATGATTGAAGTTTGTTTAGCTGTTACTTTAATTTGTCTATGGTCATGGGTTTTTATTTGTGTTTTTACCGAACATTTGCAAGGCAGGTGTTTTGATTATGTGGTTTTCTTTGAAGTTTGGTATTTCCATGTTTTTATCTTTTTGGGGAAATGTATTATTATATGGGGAACTAGCTATATTAAGGATAATACTTACAAGCCTACTAATATCCATATTATCAGCAGTATCTTTAACACTACTAATACTTTTTTGGGGGAATGTATTATTATATGGGGAACTAGTAGTTATCATTTTGTTAATTTTCTCTTTATTAAATCAAAGAAATTCTTACCTGTAGAATCAGAAATATTCAAATGATATTTAGTTCCTTTACCTTTGCCCTCAGAAAATAGTATATCATCATTAACAAGTTTTTCAATCATATAACGTACCTGATCACGAGTTAATTTATCTTCAAATATTTTCATAAAATCACTCATACTAAGTTTATTTCCACCTTGATATCCTCCTGCAATCATATTTAGATAAATAGGACGATAACCGGCTATTTCATCTTCTGTTTGTGTAATCTCAAAATATTTGTCTCCCAGCGTATAAATTTCACTTGTGGTTTTGCCACTTCTTTTAATTACATTTTGAGCAAGTAATTTCTGTACAATATCTGTATTCAGACCACTTGATATGCCTCTGCGAATTTTGTCCAGAGTGATTAAATCGAAAACGCTAAGTTTGTTATTTTCATCACGTTGGCCTTGTTCTTCATTTGTAAAAATTAAAAATGAAGGGTCTTGAATGTCGGCAGATATTTTTAATTCAACCTGGAGCATACTTGTGCCAGAATAGTCTGGGACAGGCTTTGATTCCATGAGGCTATACAAAAACAATTTGTCAACCCCCTGCCCTGAACGTTCAACCAATCCGGTTTTCAATAGAATGTCGGCAAGTAACCTGCTTCGGGGGGTACTGTTAATTGTTAGCAAATTTTCCAGATTCACACCACGGGGAAAACCTCCCGGGTTCGTGATAACTATTTTGTTTGGATACTGTTTGATAACTATCTCGCTTGTAATAGTGTAATCTCTGTGAACAATTGCATTTAATACAGCTTCGCGTATAATATACTCTTTAAAAAAGGGTATATCGTAAATATACGGCCCTTGTTTAAGTTTAAATGTGGGGTTGCTTGCAGGCTGATTAATATAACCCCAAATTTTATCAATAGCAACGAATAAAGGTTCCTGTATTTCTACCCTATTATCAAATTCAATTGCTGTTTCGCTTCTTCGATATTCAATAATTACTTTTGTTTGTGGTAAAAGATTATGTATTCTGTCTTTTTTACCGGTAAGGATTAATGCTGCATTAGTCAACTTTCCGCCAACCATTAAATCAAGGTCGCTTAATACTTGTGAGTCAGATTGTGTTTTAAAACCTGGGTTGTTTTGCTTCTTGGAATATTTCTCTTTTATAATATCTATTGCGTTCTCGTCAATATCATCAATTGTTAGGCCTTTGCAAATTTTTGCAGAAAAATCAGGTTCCTGTTCCGATAAAATTGCAAACATTTCCTCGTCGCTCATATTGCGCAAACTGTCGCCAACTCTCATTAACGGCACGCCTTCAAACTTCAACAATTTTCCAACGGGCCGCGTAGGTATGTTGATGACCAGTACCCTATTATCGTTTTCATACAATTCTCCCATCTTTACCCTGATGCCAAGACGGCTGTATGTTTCATCTTCCAGGGCACCAACTTTTCCACCTGCGAAATCAGAACCAACAACCTGATGAGGGAATTTATCTGTCATTCCCAATACCAACATGCCTCCGCCTTCATTTGCAAAAGCCACTACATATCCCAAAAAGCATTTGCGCCTTTCTTCCTGTTCCCGGTGTTCGCTCCCTGCAAAAGAAAAGTTATGTTTCGCCTCTTTAAACTCAGCTTTATCTTCGCTCTCTTTTAGCTGTTTTAATTCGTCTATGGTCATAATTTCCTATTTGTGTTTTTGCCAAACATTTGCAAAGCAGGTGTTTGGATTATGTGGTTTTCTTTGAAACTTGGTGTGTCCAGTTATTTATCTTCTTCTAATATCGTCATATTTATATACTAAGTAATCTTAGAAACTTCACCTAACATCTTCACCTCTTAATTCCTCGGAATTTCAATATTACAAAAAAGTCTTGTATTGTTATTTTCCATTTAGTTGAAAGCTATTAAGGATTTGTTGAAATACTTTTCCCGGTGCTATACTACCAAGCCCCATTTCTTTGAACATTGCTTGTCCGGGCAGCTCGGTAACAATGGTATCTAAAAATTCCTGCAAATCGCTTTGGATGCTTTGGGGCAATTCAAATATATCATCTTCTGTAAGCATTACTGCCAGGCGGAATATATCCGTTTTGTGCTTACGGATATTTCTGCCATCCACTTTTTCGCCCCCTGCTTTTCGTTTGGTCAAATCCAAAAAGGCTTTGGCTTTCAAACAAACTAAGGCTTCGGTATTGGCAAAGTTTATGTTTCCGTCAACAGTACAGTGTTCTATGGTGTATGTGTAGTAATCTTTATTCATCAATATTGCCGAAAGGCTCGAAAGATCATCATCAACGGGAATCGGTGTAAGAGGAGTCCCTTCGTCTAAATCAAGTAAGTCTGGTTCTCTCGAAAACAATTCTATCTGAAAAGGAAATTTTTTATTTTCGGGATTAATGAAACGATAATGTTTCCTCTCGTCGGTGCTTTTTTCTTTTCGTCCGTAATGGCCTTCTTTTACAAACTGCCAAAATTGTCTCACAAAATCAGCACTCAATGCTTCCACAACCAAAATAATATCAATGTCCCTAGTGCCCCGTGGTGTAAATCCGGCATCATCAATAATAATATCACACGCTGTTCCGCCAATGATAACATAATTACCGGTAAAATACCTGAAATATTCCCGAAATATATCTAATCCTCTTACCATGCAAATTTCTTAATAATTTGTTCTAATGCCATTTCAATGCGTTCGTCCTTTGAATCACTGAAGGCAATGTATAAAGAAAGCGGATCCACATAATTTGTTTCGGTTAATATACCCGGATTGTATCGCCATGTCTCTACAATGAAATCGCCATCGTATTCGCTTATGGCCTTTATCTCCTCTTTTTTTTGCAGTTTCGCAAAATCAGTATGGTTTATTGCACAGTATTTTCGCACATCATCGTTCAAATCGGTATAAAAAGCCAAAGCATTAATATTAGTACTAAATACCAACTCATCAGGTAAAATCTCATTAATGAATAACTTCTTTTTAATCGGTGTTTTCATAAATGGAAGTGCCTTTTCCCACAGCTCTTTTTTATCCATTTCGAAAACAACTGTTTTTTCTTTTGTGCCTTCGGTTTTACATATTCCAAACCTGAACAGATTTTCTACCGCCCGGCTTATGGTCAAATAGCGGTAATTCAACAGCCTGGCAATATGCTTGTAATTAAGCCCGTTTAAATTTTGCTTTTGTAAATGGTATAAAATCATAGCCTGGGCAGCAGGTTCTAAGAATATCCTCCGTATTGATTTTGCATGGTATTCCTTTATATCAATTAACAATTGCGGTATAAAAATTTGCTTATTCTCAATAATAAAATTTATTTGTTTTTGAATCAGTCTGTTTCTATCATAGGGCTTAATTTCAGATAGTAAGAAAACAACCGGATTTTGAAGTTTTTTTTCAATCAATATCATTTGCTTTTGATATTGTAATGGCGTAAAATGTTCCGGAGTTAATTTTTCCATTAAAAGCAGTTCCTTTTCAAATAGTTTCCCTTTCCATATTTTATAGTCATTCATAATATAGAAGGGAATGTTCTTTACTTCTTCTTTTCTGAGCTTAACAAGGTCTATTTTTACTCCTGTAATTTCTTCTATGTATCTTATTATATTGTCCATTACTGCTATGTTAGTTTTTGCTATCATTAGCACTATCACTACTATCTCTATTTGTATTATCATTACCAATGCATGTTATCACATGTATATGATAATGTGCAAATGTAATGATAATATCCTTATTGTAAAATGTATCTTTGCTAAACTAAATCGCAAGAGTTCTTTTTCGCTTTGTTGTTAATCCCTCCCCCTAAAACTTCTCATCATACTTCGTCCAGATAAAATCCCCTAATTTCCAGGCTTTGTTTACGACCTTGTTGCCCCACTCATCGGTGTAATTGGTCAGGAATTCACGGGTCTTTTCGGGCTTTTTTGGTTTATACATTTCCAGAGCCTCTTTTTCGAAGGCCGCCTGGTTTTCGAAAAGTTCTTTTTGCCAGGGGTTCCAAACTGCATCCACATCGTGGCGCATATCGCCCCAGCGCTGGGCCGTAAGTGTGCCCAGCCGGTTGAAGGCCCACCATGCCGATTCGGTGGAGTATCCATTTGGCCTTCCGGGTGTTTTGTAGGGTGCGGGCAAATCTGTTACACCGCAATAAACGGGGATGTAAATGGAAGTGGCCACATTGTCCATGGCGGTCGAAAACACGCCATTCGCGGCGGCGCGAGGCAAATGATGTACGGCTGTGGGGCGCATAGGCATAGCAAAACCTGAAAGGGCGACCTTCTTTATCCCACCATCCGCTGTCGATGGCCATGTCGAAAATATTTTCGGAGGCCATAAAATAATCGGGGTCACCGAGGTTTATTTCCTTGATGGTGCTGGCATTTGCGTTTACCGAAATGTGACCGTCAGGTACGCGCTGGGCGGCCCAAATCGATCCGCGATTGCCTTTGCCCGGCCCAACTATCTCAAGGTGCCACACCTCGTTTTTGTCGGCGATTGTGATACATTCGCCAGAGTCGTTCCAGCCGTATTTTTTGGTTAGTTCGCCAGCCAGTTTGATGGCTTCCCTTGCCGTGGTGCACCTTTCAAGCATGAGTTGATAAAGCCGCTGGCAATCTATCAGCCCATTGTCGGATTGTAAAACATTACGCCCACCAAAAGTTGATTCGCCAATGGCCAGTTGGTGGTCGTTGATGCAGGGGTAAGCCGTATTGATGTACCCGTGGGTATGTTCAACCTGTGGGATTTCCCCAATTTTGTTGTGGGCATAGGTTGGCATGGCAAAAGTATCGCAGGGGACCCGCTTGTACATGGGCATCATCTCGCCTTTTTTATGATCCATCGCCGGGACAACATCTATCCACGAACGGGTTCGGTGGCTGTCGTCGGTATGGGAGGTGATGACCGAACCATCAACTGTGGCAAGTTTTCCACAAGTAATTGAAGTACAGCCATCCGGGAAACCTCCTTCCCAATCGGGGCGTTCCTGGCCAATAGCCGTATTGATTTGAAATCCAAAAAGAAGAATAACCGTTAGTGCTGTCAATAATTTGTTCATACTAATTAATGTTTTAGTTTATGTGAAAGGTTACAAATGTAAAAGTTTTGGGGTTATACAAGATAAAACATATAACCTATTATTAATTTTGCTGACAAAGTATAAATTAGAAATTGAGAAGAATAAGCTTCAGGTTTTTGATTTTTTTGAATCCAATATCTGCTGTTAGTAAAGGTAAATCAAGCAGGTATATAAGAGGATTGGTGTCGGATATAATACTAATCCCATTCATCCCTCAGTTTTTTTTGATATTTGAGAGCATCTTCACCCCAATTAACCTTCCCTAAATGACGTTTTGCATCGAGCTTTTTGGTATGCTTGATTTTAAGCAAAGCCTCATTGAATTTTTTTTTACCCATTCCTTTTTTAACTATAACTACCATAACCTTAACTATTATAACACAAAAGTAAAATTATTTTTGGTGACCTGTGTAAAATTGAAGGAAATTATAAAATTGCGGTAATAAATCACTAACAAACTCAGGGCAATACGGCCCGCCCACCTGTGACAGCAAAGCGGCGGACAGGCCGTATTACTTTTACAGAAGGGTATAAACCCAAAATAAGAAATGCATGATTTATTGAAGAACAGGCTTTTGGGTTTTGAAAAATGGAAAAATGGAGGGATGGAAGGATGGAAAAATGGAGTGGTGCAGTTGTGGAGAATTGGAGGGTCCAAACGGACTTCCTACGGTCGGTGGAGTGGCAGAATTGTGGATATCCATGGTGATTAAAATAACTTCGTAGAGGTTACAGAATTGCAGAAAAAAAATATCCGGCAAGCACCAAGCCCTCGTTGAGGATCCATAAATTTCAGCAACAGTAAACTTATTACAAATAAATTGAACTATTGTGTAAAAAACGGGCAGTGAAACCATTACCATTATTTAATGTCCAAAACTTTGCGGCCCTTTTACCTGTTTTAGTTTGAGTGTGCGTATTACGTCATTTTTCACGGTAAGTGAAGCACCATTTTGCAGGGTGAGTGTAGCCCCGTCAAGTAAAGTTAAACTGTTGCATGAGGTTTCTATAGAAATTTGCGGGTCAAAAGTTGTAACATCCGGGATAATAACATCATTATAATCGAAAGGCACTGCCCCGGCATCCCAGTTCCCGTCCGAGTTCCAGTCGGCACTATTGTTTCCCGTCCAGGTAATGGCCGGCTTCCCCATTGCCCTGGGGTTTACCACAGTACTTCGCACAAGGTTGGGCCCGAAAGCAACAGCAATCGAATCCCACGACACAACCTTGAAATTGGAATAAGTGCCATTTTGCCCGTCATGACAAATGAAAGCCCCCTTGGGGAAAGCTGCGCCCAAAGGACACGAAATCACATCAATGCCATCGGTTTGGCTCACCGCACCGATAGGCGGGTTGGCAATTACTTCAAAACTGCCAATGTAACCGTTACTGATCCTGTCGTAAACCAGGAAATCATTGCCACCCTGCCAGGAAGCCATCAGGTATCCTTCATTTTTGGAAGCATAATACAAGGTCAGCCCCTCAATATCGTCAACCGGTATTGTGGGGCTGCCAACATAATCGACCACTGTATATGATTGCCCATCCCCGGGATTTGCCCCATACTTCCTTAACTCACCATCCTCTTCGGCAATGTAAACATAACCCAGCATATCGTCGCCAACAATACCTTCAACCTGTGTAAAACCCGTTAGCTCCCTTACTAAAACGATATCTACTTTCTGCGAACCATCATCGGCAAATTCCCACTGCCTTATAGGGTAGTCGCCCGAAATATTATACCGGCAACTTGTAAACCCATAAAATTTGTTGGTAACCGGGTTGTGGTACATTGCATATCCATAAGGGTGGTAGCCATCACCGCCAACTTGTGTTAAAGTAGAACCGGTGATATTTACCAAAACCCTGTTGGTTGCATCAATACGGAATACTTCAATCCTTTTGTTGGTACGGTTGCTCACGGTAACAATATCCACAAAACCGCCATCAAACGGGAAATCATAACGTACATCTACGTTATTGTACTTTTTGTTATCACCTGTATTAAAAAACCGTGTGCCATCAAGGTCATAAAGTTCCAACCTTCCGCCACTTTTTTTGTCGGTACCTATGAAAAAACTATTTGCGGTATTTGTGGGGTGCAACCAAATGGCCGGATCGTCGGCGGCATCGTTGCTGTGGGTTACAGGTGTTGTTTCCACCGAAGGCTTTACCTTAACCTGGCCATACAATAAGAAACAGAAAATTGAAAGGGATAGGGTGAAAAGTATAGTTTTCATACAAATTAATTTTTATTAAAATCTTGATAAAAGTATGGAAAAAAAATCATTCTGGCCCAATTCTTTTTTTAGTCCATTTATAGTGGGCCGGGTATATGCTGGATATAAAGGTATTATAAAACCAGTCTGCCCTTCAACTATTAAAATAAAAATGCGCACATGAATAAATAAACAAATGCACACATGTTGGGTGAAGCTCCTGCCCTGTTCCTACGGTGAAAATCCCAAAAATCAGGGAATTAAATATCAGTGCCCCTCAAACCTGCGAAACGATGGGTGCCGGGTGTCGGGTGCCGGGTGAAGGAAGCCAGGCGTAACCTGAAACCTGAAACTTGCGAAACGACGGGTGTCCGATGCCGGGTGCTGGGTGAAAGAAGCCAGGCGTAACTGAAACTTGAAACTTGCGAAACGACGGGTGTCCGATGCCGGGTGTCAGGTGAAGGAAGCCAGGCGTAACCTGAAACTTGAAACCTGAAACCTGAAACCCGAAACCTGAAACCTGCGAAACGATGGGTGTCGGATGCCGGGTGT
>NIVA01000119.1 GCA_002254335.1 Bacteroidetes bacterium 4572_114
CAACCGGGAAATGATTCGATTTATATTGATACTGCCATGGCCCGGGCAGCAATAAACAGCCTGACCGGGATGTTGAACTTTACGGGAAAGTTTACGGTTGTTGTGGAAGATTCGCTGGAAAGGAAGTTTCCGAAATATGCCAAAGAATTTACCCGGGATGATGTGGGTTACATAAGACATCTATGCGAGTTTAATTCTGCTGATGCATTTATCCTTTTAAATGAATTGGAACACTTAAATTCTTATGATGTTTTTTTGAGTAAATCGGGCGATTATTTTGGTGAATTTGAAACGATAATAAAAACGGAGTGGTTGTTCATCAACCCTTTTACATCAAAGCTAATCGACGAGAAAATCATTTTGGACACTATATACTATCAGGTTGAACCTTTAAACATTAATGAGGACAACAATGGTTTTGAGGCCCGCAAATGGACATTGGCCCAGGCTGCCGGTATAAGTGGCAATTCTTATGGCACACATATATCGCCCCACTATGTACAATCCAGCCGTATGGTTTTTATAAAAGGGGACAAGAACATTAAAACCGGTTATCAACAAGCACAATCAGGGAACTGGAAAAATGCTGCATACTTTTGGCGGAAATCCCTGAATTCATCAGAGCGAAAGATACAAGCACGGGCAAGTTTTAACCTGGCACTGGCCAGCGAAATGGAAGGGTTGCTTGAACCGGCATTGCAGTGGGCTAAAGGTTCGTACCACTATTTCCCCGACACTTTAAATGCCACATACATTTCTATTCTCCAGGAACGGGTAAAGCAACAAGAGGATTTGATTTTGCAGATGGGCGATGGGGATGCCCGTTGATAGTACAGCACCTCACAACTATACTGAAACAAATCCATACGGATTCCTTTCAGTCATTGGTTTTATTCAATTAGAGTGGGCCAATATTTACAAATTCGTTTTCCTTCAGTTTAATAGTCGCCCGAAATATCATCATAATACCGGTCAACCACAATCCTGGCACTTTCATAATCATCGTTCTGCACATAAACATGCACCGAGCCGGCAGTTTCAGGGGCAGAGTCATATCGTGCATCCGTGCCCCATATCCCGTCACCAAAGAAAGTTTCAATCTCATTATCTTTCAGCATATCCTTTACTGTTTCGGCCTGCCATGCCGTTCCCTTAAAAACCTCAATAGGTTTAACAATTTCATTTGCGCTCATAGTTCAGGGTTTTAATGATGGTTAAAATTTGATACCCCCAAAAATAAGTAATTTCCTGATACAATAATTAAATTCTTTACATTTTAAAAAAAATCCGCAAGTCATGGTGTGGCCAATTTACATTAAGCCTATCAACTACCCTTAGTTTTATTGAGCCGTGTCGTGACTATCAAATAGATAGAAACGATATACAGAATTATGGATATACTGGAAAACAAATTTCTAATCAATAAAATATTTTTCAACAAACAATTGTTAATTTTGTATTTTATATAATCGATCCCGGTCCAATAAGCAATAATTTGCCGCGAAACTTGTCCGTATGGATGCGCTAATATATTTTTCTAATTACCTTATAATCATTTGGTTGAAAACAACAAAGTTTCGCTGATTTTCAAAAACTTCGTTTTTAGACCGGACACATGATTGATTAAAAATTCAAGCCGTCAAAAGAAATGAACAGCATCCTTAAATTTAAAAGCAGCGAACAACGCAAAACCTACCATATCGAAAATCTGGATTTCCTGCTAATGATAAATAAGAAGCTTGAAGAAGAAAATGCAAGATATAGCATAACAAGAGGTGCAGAGCACCGAAATACAAATAACGTGTTGGGTTTTTCAGCAAGCCCTAATTAATCAAATCATTACCTGCCTCTGGCAGGTATTATTCGTATAATCCGTTCAATTCGCCTGTCCGCAAAGTGGATCAACTGTACGGAGATGAAAAAAAATATCGGTAACATGTTAGCATTAGTAACTTTTTTAGCCTGTCAGCGTTATCAGTATATAATTTTGGATTTTGAGTTTAGTCCCGATAATTATCGGGATGAGCTTCAACACAGCATCTTTCAGGGTAACCTACCGGCTTCGTTGGATATAGAGAAAAATCCCTATGACACCAAAAATTATATTGGGGAGCCAGGCCGACAGCCAGGGCGGAAAACTGCCATAAGTGGCAAAAACCGTAGAAACCTGCATGATAAGTATAAACCCGAAAGCCAGGCCGATACCAACCCCCAGGTGCATACCAATGCCCCCCCTTACCTTTCGGGATGACAGGGACACACCAATCAAAGTCATTACCAACGTGGCAAACGGAAACGCCAGGCGCTGGTGATTTTTTACTTCGTAACGGGCTATCCTGGGGTTGCCTTTCATTTTTTCTTCGGCAATATATTCGCGTATTTCAAAAAAATCCATCACCTCAAAATCTTCCTTCGTAATGTAGAGGTCGGCCGGTTTTAAATTGATCAGCGTATCGAGTTTATACCCTTTTCTAAGCCGCTCTGTATTTTCGTCCATGTAACGGATGTAGAAATTTGTAATGCCCCATTTGCCTGTAATTGAATCATAAACAATTTTATCGGAGTTGAGCTTAAAGACCATGCCTTTTCCCTTTTCAAATTTCTCCATCGAGAATTTTTGCCCCACATTATTAAAGGTTGAAAAAGATTCGACATAAACAAATGTACCGGGCGAAATTTGCAAATGGATATGCCGGTCTTTGCTTTTGGTGAGGTTTTCGATATATCGGTCTTTAAACTCCCTCCTTGAAATATTGGCCTTTGGGATTACAAAATTTGCGAGGTAAAACGACATCAACGCAAGCAACAAAGCCGATAGCATATAAGGATAAAGTAACCTGTTAAAACTTACACCGCTACTTAGCATGGCAATTATTTCGGTGTTTTGGGCCAGTTTTGAGGTAAAGAAAATTACAGCTATAAATGTAAACAGGTAGCTGAACATATTTACAAAATACGGAATAAAATTAAGGTAGTGCTGAAATATAATCTTGTTGAGTGGGGCATCATTTTCTATAAAATCATCAATCTTTTCGGATACATCAAAGATGATGATAATCATAGTAAGCAATGCAATGGAATAAAAAAATGTCCCAAGGAACTTCTTAATAATATAAATGTCAATTTTTTTCAACCGCATGTTGCGCTACCTTATTCAAATTATTATGATTTGAAAAACGCAACAAACTTAGTTTTCTTTTATTAAAAAAAGATGAACCATAAATTAATTTTCACATCTTTGCTGTTCGTTAAAGTCGATAATTTTGGATAATTAGGGACTTGGATTTTGTGGAATAAATTTCCCGTTAAAAACTTGGCCGTTTCAAAAAAAGTGTATTTTTGCCCGGTTCAATAGAGAAAAATACTGAATGTACAGAATAACAAACATAGCAACTTGGCTTTGGTGGCACTTCAAAAAAGGGGTCGTCGTTAGTTGCCATTGTGTTATGTAGTTAAACAGAAAAATAATTAAACCAAAGAGGCATGTCGTAACGGCGACATGCCTCTTTTTTTTTGTCCAATTTAAAGCAATGCAGATATTTATCATTCACACATTCACACATTTAATCATTTAATCATTTATAAATAAATAAAAACATGAAGAAAACACACAAGATCATTTTAACCGAAAAAGAGATGCCAACACACTGGTACAACATCCACTCCGACATGCCCAACAAGACCATGCCCCTGTTGCACCCTGGTACCAAGCAACCCATCAAGCCTGAAGATTTGGCCGGGCTGTTCCCAATGGAGCTGATTAAACAGGAAGTGTCGATGGAGCAATTTATCGAGATACCTGAACAAGTACAGGATTTGTACAGGCTGTGGCGTCCCAGCCCGTTGGTCAGGGCCAGGAATTTTGAAAAGCTGTTGGATACCCCGGCAAAAATCTATTTTAAAAACGAGAGCGTCAGCCCCCCGGGTTCGCACAAGCCCAATACTGCGGTTCCGCAAGCGTATTACAACTACAAAGAAGGTGTGAAAAAAATGACCACCGAAACCGGCGCCGGCCAATGGGGCAGTGCCCTGGCATTTGCCACCGGGTTTTTCGATATCGGGTTGCAGGTGTTCATGGTCAAAGTAAGCTACAACCAGAAACCTTATCGCAAATCCATGATAAACATATGGGGCGCCGATGTTGTTGCTTCGCCCAGCGGGTTTACCGAGTCGGGGCGGAAGATACTGGCACAGGATCCCGGTTCACCGGGCAGCCTGGGCATTGCCATATCGGAAGCTGTGGAGATGGCCGCAAAAGACCCTGAAACCAAATATTCGCTTGGGAGTGTGCTAAACCATGTATTATTGCACCAAACTATCATTGGCGAAGAGGCGATAAAGCAACTTGAAAAAACCGATGATTATCCTGATATTGTGATCGGATGTTTTGGCGGTGGATCCAATTTTTCGGGCATCAGTTTTCCGTTCTTACGGGACAACCTGCTGAACGGCAACAAGACCCGTTTCATTGCGGTAGAGCCTGCCTCATGCCCCAAACTTACACGGGGCAAGTTCAGTTACGATTTCGGCGACACGGTTGGCCTTACACCTCTGATACCAATGTACACCCTGGGCCACGATTTTATCCCACCAAAGATACATGCCGGAGGTTTGCGCTATCATGGTGCCGGCGCCATCGTCAGCCAGTTGTTGAAGGATGGGCTTATTGAGGCACAGGCCGTGCGCCAGGGAGAATCTTTTGAAGCCGGCATTATGTTTGCCCGCACCGAAGGTATTATCCCCGCCCCCGAGACCACCCATGCCATTGCACAGGTGATAAAGGAAGCCAAACAGGCCAGGGAAGAGGGTGTGGCCAAAACCATACTCTTTAATTTTTCGGGACATGGATTGGTCGATATGGCATCGTATGACAAGTATTTCAGCGGGGCATTACATGATTATGAGACGACCGAAGATGACATCAGGAAGAGTATTCAGAAACTGGAAAATATTTCGGTTTGAAATTTGGCCATCCCTATCCTGATTAATTTATGGGCTCAGTCTGAAAAGTAATTATTTGGTTGAATAGCTGTCAGACAGTTTAGGTCAAAAGTCATACGTATAATGCTTTGGCATTAATGTGTTATTTAGAAGCCAACTGTCTGACAGCTTTTTAGACCTGACTCATCAATTTGTGAATTAATCTGGCTAAAAATCAGGGTTTGAATATGTTTATAAACCTCTACAAATATTTAGCCTAACAATCAGTCTGTTATAAATTCAAACCCTGACTTAATCACCTCATCAAACATTGATCCCGAAAAAAAGTGTACTTTCATCGCCTGAAAATTACATTAAAAATCACTCAACAAAACCTCACATCACTATGAAAAAAATTTATCTTTTTCTCCTGCTTTTTGCGATCACCTGTGGCCTTAATGCCGCTTCAGGTTTCGATGTTACTTACAGCGAACCACAAAATGATGCCATGCAACTTGACTTTACGCTCGATGGCATCAATCTGGTACCGGTAACATTAAACGGGACAACCTACACGAAAATTGAAACCCATTGCAGGTTGCACACCGAAAAATCCGGCTGGGCAGAACTTCCTCTGTTAACAGTGCCGGTCCAACTCGCGGCCAACAAGGACTACGACCTGGTTTTTACCGGCGGCGATTATATTGATTACCACCTTGATTTTCTGCTTGTCCCTTCACGGGGCGTGATCTACAGAGACCAGGACCCATCAACAATTCCTTATGTAATCGACCCAAATTCGATGACCGACAGGTTTTATCCTGTTGACCGTGCCCAAATGGTTTCCCCATACATAATAAAAGATGTACGTGGCACAACAGTATCAGTTTTTCCTTTTCAATACAATGCTGTTACCAACACACTCAGGGTTTATCAAACCATGACGGTGCAACTTGTAGAAAACAACGGTAAAGTGACCAATCCCCTCCTTGTGAAAAACAAGCCCCCACTGCGGGAGATGATCGGCATTTACGAAAGTGTTTTTATTAATTTCGAGCCATCGGGCCATGACCTTTCTATAGCCGATCATGGTGAAATCCTTGTCATCTGCACCGCACGCGATGAA
>NIVA01000120.1 GCA_002254335.1 Bacteroidetes bacterium 4572_114
TGGCATGCCAGCCATCAAGGTTGACACTATTGGGCTCATATCCTGGGTTTAATGCCCCAGCCTCTTTTTTAAAAACCCCATAAGCTTTGGTGAGGCCTTGTTCATCACAAGTTTGGCTTGGCTCCACACCTAAGAAACAGCCCTTTGCCACGGTTGTGGCCAAATAAATTTTCTGCCCACCAGTCCTGATTTTCCTGAGACGCATCCCTGTTTTTTTCGAGACCCTTGCATGCCCATTGGATTTATAATGGTCTGCCATTGAAATAGGAAAAAGCTCTGGGTGGGCTTTATATGAACCCGAAACAATCTTTTTTGCATAATCCAGGTTGTCCTCAAATTTATTATATTCCTCTTTTGATATTTCAATTGTAATAATCATATCACACATTGCCACTTTTTTCCTATTTTTGATCTGTGCCATTGAACAGCTTTGTTTTTTTGTTGTGAAACAAATATCGCTTTTTTTTGGCACTATTACTATAAATCATGGCCGGGCAATCCGTTATAAAGAGAAAAATTTCATCGTCACCTTTTTTTACCCCAATCATATTCTATTTTCACGAATCTCCCCAAATTTATGCACAATAAAAGTTTGATAACTTGTTTTGATAAACAAAAACCGGATTGATGTAAATAGTACTTTTGTGGCCAATTAAGGAGAATTATGAATTTTGAATATAATGAAGATCTTGTCCGTTCGCTCAAATGGAATGAACACATCCAGACCAGGCCCGGCATGTATATCGGAAAATTAGGCGATGGTTCCTCACAGGATGATGGGATTTATGTGTTGATAAAAGAGGTTATTGATAATTCCATTGATGAGTTTGTGATGGGATTTGGGAAGAAAATTGAAGTAACCATTAATGATGGAAAAGTAACGATACGTGATTATGGACGGGGGATACCGTTGGGCAAGGTTATCGATTGCGTGGCAAAAATAAACACAGGTGCAAAATACGATTCCAAGGTATTTAAAAAATCGGTCGGCTTAAATGGGGTAGGGGCAAAGGCTGTTAATGCTCTTTCAGACTATTTTATGGCCCAATCGGTACGTGAGGGGAAAACCAAAATTGTTGATTTTAGCCATGGCGAACTTCTCCACGATAACCCCGAATCGGAGACGGAGGAAAAAAACGGGACCATCATTTCGTTTACACCTGGTACCACCTATTTCGGAAACTTTCATTTTATCCCCGAATATGTAGAAAAGCTTTTGTGGAATTATGTTTTCCTCAATAATGGATTGACCATAACTTACAATGGGGAGCGTTTTTTTGCGAAAAACGGTTTGCACGACCTGTTGGAACGTTACATCAATGGCAGTTCATTATATCCTATCATTCATCTCCGCGATGGTGATTTTGAATTTGCGTTCACACATCTCACCAACCAGTATGGCGAAGAGTACCATTCATTTGTAAATGGCCAGAACACTACCCAGGGGGGGACGCACCAGGCAGCATTCAGGGAAGCAATTGTTAAAACTGTGCGAGAGTTTTACAAGAAGGATTTTGAACCCGGTGATGTAAGGGCATCAATAGTGGCGGCTTTCAGCGTCAAGGTGCAGGAACCGGTTTTCGAATCACAGACCAAAACTAAATTGGGATCGCAATATATCGAACCCGATGGCATGACCATCAGGAATTACGTGAACGATATGGTTAAGCGTAACCTCGATAATTACCTGCACATGAATTCGGATGTGGCAGATATTTTACATCAAAAGATACTGAGGTCGGAAAAGGAGAGGAAAGAAATTGCCGGTATAAAAAAGCTTGCCCGCGAGAGTGTTAAGAAAGCAAGTTTGCATAATAAAAAGTTGCGCGATTGTCGTATCCACTATAACCAAAACCACGAACGGAGGCTCGAAACTACCCTGTTTATTACCGAGGGCGATTCGGCCAGCGGCTCAATTACCAAGTCGAGGGACGTTAACTGCCAGGCAGTTTTTTCGTTAAAGGGAAAACCCCTCAACTCTTTTGGTATGAGTAAAAAAATTGTCTATCAAAATGAAGAATTTAACCTGTTGCAGGCAGCCCTGAATATTGATGAAGACCTCGAAAACCTTCGTTATAATAATATAGTTATTGCCACAGATGCCGATGTGGACGGGATGCATATCAGGCTGTTGCTGTTGACGTTCTTTTTGCAATTCTATCCCGATCTGGTAAAAGCAGGGCACTTCTACATTCTTCAAACCCCGCTTTTTAGGGTGAGGAACAAAAAGAAAACCATCTATTGCTATTCTGAAGAGGAACGTGTAAAGGCCATGGCAAAATTAGGCGTTAACCCCGAAATTACCCGTTTTAAGGGTTTAGGTGAAATTTCACCGGATGAATTTAAACATTTTATTGGTTCATCGATGCGCCTCGATCCGGTAATCCTGAAAAAGAGTAGCGAATTAAAAGAAACCCTGTCGTTTTATATGGGCAAAAATACCCCCATCAGGCAAGGCTTTATTATTGACAACCTGCGGTTGGAAGAAACCCTGGCAGAGGGTGCGGTTTAGTTTTGGAAATGATTCAATGATTCAATGATTCAATGATATAATGATTCAATGATATAATGATTCAATGATATAATGATTCAATGATATAATGATTCAATGATTCAATGCTTCAATGATATAAAGGTTCAATGCTTCAATGCTTTAATGCTTCAATAATTTAATGGTTTGATCCTCTTCTCTCCTTATCGCATTGTCGCATTGTCTCCTTATCGCATTTTTTCCTTATCGCATTTTTTCCTTATCGCATTGTCTCCTTATCGCATTGTTTCCTTGTCTCCTTATCGCATTGTTTCCTTGTTTCCTTATCGCATTGTATTAAATATTAACCTTTAAATATTAACCTTATGAGAAAAATTAAATCTTTTTTAATGGCAATTGTATTCCTCGGGGTAACCTTAAGCCAAAGCGGATGTATTGGCTCTTTTCAGTTAACCACTAATCTTTACGACTGGAACCAAAATGATGTTGGCGGTAAATGGGGTCCCGAACTGGTATTTGCTGCATTTGTAATTATTCCGGTTTATGCAGTAACTTTACTGGCAGATGGTATTGTACTTAATTCAATTGAGTTTTGGACAGGCAACGACCCCCTGGCAATGCAGGACGGTGAAAAGGAAACCAAGATCGTTCAGCAGGGAGATGATACATATAAACTGACCGCTGAAAAAAACAGGGTGCAGGTCGAAAAAATAGCCGGTGAAAATCAGGGTGAAGAGGGTGAATTTATCTATAATGATGAAGATGCAACCTGGACATATAACAGTGAACAACAACAATTTCATCTTGTAAAGTAACTCGGCAGTTTGCAGCCCGTGCAGTCTAAAACCCAAACTTGAAACCTTTAGGGCAAGGGTTTAAATCCCTGACCTAAGGAAATTTATCTCGCTGAAAGCGGAGGGATGGAAACCCTGGTTGACAAACGGAAAGCCCACCTGAATGACGTAGTCGGGCAGACCTGGTTTAGCCGCCCAAATTAATAGATAGATTGAAAGAGATAAACATTCAAATATCTAAATCATTACATACTAAATTAACCTTACCTAAAAGAATTTCTTTACTTTTACCCGATAAATCAAATTCAGGGAACATCCCTCCGAAGTTTCCCGAAACGATTTTGAGTGAAAAATTTTCTTTTTTAAACTAACTAAAAGTTTTTCAGATGGCAAGAGTAGTAGTTTTGGGCGCCGGTATTTCAGGGCACACGGCGGTGATGGTCCTTCGCAAAAAGCTCAACAAAAAGCATGAAGTGATCATGGTAAGCCCCAATAGCAATTATCAATGGATACCTTCCAATATCTGGGTAGGCATAGGGCAAATGAAACCCAAACAGGTCATGTTCCCTTTGGCTCCGGTTTACAAACGAAAAGGGGTGATATTCAAACAAGCCCTGGCCAAAACCATTTTTCCGGATGGTGATGGCGCAATGACTAATCCGTTTGTGGAGGTGGAATATGTGGCCGAAGGCAAAAAAGGGCAGACCGAAAAAGTTGGGTACGATTACCTGATAAATGCCACCGGCCCAAAACTGAACTTTGCGGCCACTGAAGGATTGGGGCCGGATAAATTCACTAACTCCGTTTGTACTTATCACCATGCCGAGAAGTCGTGGAAAAACCTGCAGGTTTCGTTGGATAAAATGGCCAATGGCGAAAAACAAAGGTTCGTAATTGGCACCGGGCACCCCATGGCCACCTGCCAGGGCGCTGCTTTTGAATATATCCTGAATGTTGCTTTTGAGATAAATAAACGGAAGCTGATGGACAAGGCCGAAATTACATGGATAACAAACGAATATGAAGTGGGTGATTTCGGAATGGGGGGCGCCTTCATAAAAAAAGGGGGGTATGTTACGTCAACAAAGATTTTTACTGAATCCATCCTTGCCGAATATGGCATAAAATGGATAAAACGGGCGGGCGTGAAAAAGGTGGAAGATGGAAAGATACATTATGAAACTTTGGATGGCAATGAAAAAACCATTGAATTTGATTTTTCAATGCTTATCCCGGCTTTTGCAGGGGTGGGCATCACGGCAAAAAACAAGGCCGGCGAAGACATCACAAGCCAGTTGTTTGCACCCAACGGATTGATGAAAGTTGATGCCGATTACACCCCAAAGGATTTTAACGACTGGAGTGTTGACGACTGGCCCACAACTTATCAAAGCCCGGTTTATGAAAATGTGTTTGCCAGTGGCATTGCCTTTGCGCCGCCGCACTCCATCTCGAAACCATTTAAAAGTAAAAACGGCACCCCCATATTCCCCACGCCCCCACGAACAGGAATGCCATCCGGGGTAATAGGGAAAGTAGTTGCATTGAATGTGGCCGAGTCTATTAAAAAAGGCAAGGTCTCTGTCGAACACAAAGCATCGATGGGGCGCATGGGCGCCGCCTGTATTGTTTCGTCAGGCTATGGCATTTGGGATGGCATGGCCGCAACTATGACGGTTTATCCCGTTGTGCCGGATTTTGAAAAATACCCGGAGTGGGGCAGGGACCTTAAATATACCGTTGGCGAACCCGGCCTGGCCGGACACTGGATGAAGCTTTTTATGCACTACCTGTTTCTGTACAAAGCCAAGGCGAAGTTGGGATGGTCGATGATACCGGAGTAGGGAGAGGGGGAAGATGGAAAGGTGGAAAGTGGAAAATGGGAAAGATGGAAGAGGGGAAGGATGGAAGGTGGAAGGATGGAAGGATGGAAGAATGGAAAGGTGGAAAGTGGAAAGTGGGAAGAATGGAAAGAGGGAAGTGGAAGGATGGAAGGTGGAAAGTGGAAGAATGGAATGGTCGAAAGATTTATGAATTGAAAACTAAATGGATTGCGAAATGGAAAAGTGGAATGTAAATTGAGGGTTTAGGAATTTACGGGTTTGGCAGGACGCAGTTGAACTTTATGTTATCAGCACAAAGGTTTTTTCTGGATTTCCATTTGAATTGAAAAAACCAAGTGCCAATGCTATAGATGCTGCCCATAGTATCAGTAGAAATATTGCTGAAGGGTATTGCCGTAAGAGCATTAAAGAGTACTTAAATTTTTTGAACATCGCATTGGGATCGATCGGGGAATTGCATAGCTCGTATATATGCTTTTTTGAAGCGCAACAAATTTCAGGAGAAGATTTTGAGACATTGGATCGGCTTCATTTTAAAACTGAGAACGAACTATTGAGCCTAATCAAATCTTTACAGAAAAAACTTAAAAATAATGATTGGCACGATAGTTTTAGTGATGATAAAGAATAAATTATAAAATGAGTGTTACTTACAAAATTTTAGAATTAATATTCAGTTTTCCAACATTCCAAGTTTTCCATTTTTCCAGTTTTCCAGTATTCCATTTTTCCAACATTCCATTTTTCCAGTATTCCACGTAGAAACAATGATAACAAATCACAATAAACAATTTGAACCATGATAAAAAAATCAATCCCCAAAGGGTACAAAGACGAACATTATCCACCAGTGCCAACGCGGGCCAACAAGTTCATGCGGAAGTTTTGGCCATATCAAATATT
>NIVA01000121.1 GCA_002254335.1 Bacteroidetes bacterium 4572_114
TATTCCCCTGATATTGAAGATGTAAAACAAGTGGCAATATCGATCCTGAGGCATCGTATTGTAAGAAATTATAAAGCCGAAGCTGAGGGCATCTCCATTGAAATGATTGTTGATGAGTTTTTGAAAGATGAGTAAGGTGTTTTGACAATGATGCTTTTTATGGTAATGGGAATTGGTTGTTATTGATGGTAATTGATGGTCATTGATGGGAATTGGGTGTCATTGGTTGTCATTATTTGTAAGTAAACTAAATGACAAAAAATGACGTAAAGTAAATGACGCGAAGCAAATAACAGCGCAGCGAAATGACGCAAAGCAAATAACAAGTCAAAATAATCGGTTATGAAAAAAAAAGTATATATCCCCCTCACTGTCATTTTAGTACTGATTATAACAGTATGGTACTTTGGGGCTGAGGAAACCACCGAAACCGAAGAGATAAAAGTACCGGTCAAGTTTGGGCTTTTCGAAATCAGTGTTGCCACAACAGGCGAACTCAGGGCAAAAAACTCAACAAGTATTTATGGGGCAAAGGGGTTGAGGTCTATTGGCATCTGGACGGATATCAAAATCAATGAACTGGTACCTGAGGGGACTATTGTGGATTCCGGGGATTTTGTTGCCTCACTTGATCCAACAGAAGTCAAAAGCAAACTCAAAGACCTTGAGAGCGAATTAGAAAAGCTGGGATCACAATTCATCAAAACCCAATTGGACACCTCATTAAATTTAAGGAATTCGCGGAACGAACTGGTCAACCTTCAGTTTGCCATGGAGGAACGGGAAATAGAAGTTGACCAGTCGCAGTATGAACCACCTGCAACACAACGACAGGCAAAGATCAACCTCGATAAATCAGAAAGGGCATTTTACCAGGCAAAAGAAAACTATATATTGAAATACAAAAAGGCCAAGGCCGAAATGCAAGAGGTTTCGGCAACACTCGACCAGGCCAGGAGAAAGCGCGACCGGATGGTAGATATCCTTGAAAGTTTTACCATTTTTGCCCCTCAGCCCGGTATGATAATTTATAAGAGAAACTGGCGGGGAAGAAAAACAGAAACTGGCTCAACAGTGGGATGGGACAATATTGTGGCGAAACTCCCCGATCTTACAACAATGATCTCTAAAACCTATGTGAACGAAATTGATATTTCAAAAGTTGGGGTAAACCAGGTCGTTAGGATTGGTGTGGATGCCTTCCCTGACAAGGAGTATTCAGGTAGGGTAACTGCAGTGGCCAATATTGGCGAACAAATGCCATCATCGGATGCCAAGGTATTTGAAGTAATGATCGATATACATGAATCTGACACTATTTTAAGACCGGCCATGACCACAAAAAACATCATCATTACTGATATTATCGACAGCGTGTTTTACATACCCCTCGAAGCCATCCACAACAACGATAGCATCACTTATGTTTTTATGGACCAGGGAAACCGTATTATGAAACAGGAAGTAGAAATTGGCCAAAGCAACGAAAATGAAATTATAATTAATAAAGGGCTTGATATTGATGATGAAGTGTATTTATCTATCCCACCAGGTGCAGATGACCTGGAAACCCGGCCACTGAAAAAGTAGGTTGGGGAATGGGGATGTTGGAGTATTGGAGTGATGGAGGAATGGAGGAATGGAGGAGTGGAGGAATGGAGTGATGGAGGAATGGAGTGATGGAGTAGTGGAGGAATGGAGGAATGGAGTGATGGAGGAGTGGAGGAGTGGAGTGATGGAGTAGTGGAGTGGTGGAGTTCCTAATAGCTAATGTCAAAATTATTACGGGCATAATTTTTATAATCACATTGAACCATTGAAGCATTGAAGCATTGAACCATTAAAGCATTGAACCATTAAAGTATTGAACCATTGAACCATTGAACCATTGAACCATTGAAGCATTGAACCATTGAAGCATTGAAAAGGTATTTTCATAATATAAATTCGGCCATTGAAGCGGTTTTCGCAAATAAGTTCCGGTCTATACTTACGGCATTAGGGATCATATTTGGTGTTGCTGCAGTTATTGCCATGATGGCCATCGGCAGCGGCGCACAACAAGAGATACTGGCCCAAATAAAAATGGTGGGGGTCAACAATATCGTGATTGTCCCAAAAGTGTTGGAACCAGAGGAACGCGCAGAACAGGAAGAAGAAGAGGGGACCAACCAGAAAAAAAACTATTCGCCCGGCCTCACCATTGAGGACGCAGAGAGCATTTTTGATATCCTTCCCGGCATCGAATGTATCAGCCCCGAAGTGGTATTCAACTCTTTTGTGGTAAAATCGGGCAAACGCAGGGCAGCAAAATTTTCGGGCGTTACACCGGCCTTTTTCACAGTTTTCAACCTTGACCTGCAGCAGGGCAAGATGTTTAATATTATACAGCTTCAAACGGGGCAACCGGTCTGCATCATCGGCCCCGAAATAAGGGCAAGGTTTTTTCAAAATGAAAACCCCATCGGCAAAAAACTGAAATGTGGCAACCTTTGGCTTACGGTGATAGGCGAGCTAAAAACCCGTTATGTTTCAAAAGATGCTTCCAAGATATTGGGCGTAAGCGAATTTAACAACACAGTTTTTGTCCCCATCAAAACCATCCTGCTACGTTTCCGCGACCGTTCACTGATTACAATGGCCAACATCAACAGGGACAACAATGAGAACAAGAATAAAAATTACAATCAATTAGACAAGATCATCATCCAAATGAAAGAGAGCCACAAGCTGGCGGCATCTGCAAGTATTGTTCAGCGCCTGCTTTTTAGGCGGCATATAAAACAGGATGATTTCGAAATAAAAATCCCTGAACTTTTGCTCAAGCAGCAACAGCGGACAAAAGATATATTTAATATTGTGCTGGGCGCCATTGCAGGCATTTCACTCATTGTTGGCGGGATAGGCATCATGAACATCATGCTGGCCTCGGTAATGGAAAGGATAAGGGAAATTGGCGTTAGGATGGCAATTGGTGCACGGCGAAACGATATAATATTTCAATTTGTGGCCGAAGCAACAATAATCAGCATTACAGGCGGACTGATCGGTATTTTGCTGGGGGTTGTACTGGCAAAGGTAATTATGATAGCTACCGGGATTTTGACCATCGTCTCGTTATTGTCTATCGTTATCTCTTTTGGTGTTTCGGCCACGGTAGGTATTATTTTTGGATTTATGCCGGCAAGGAAAGCTTCAAAACAGGATCCGGTTACATCGCTGAGGCATGATTAAAGTTGATGAGATATTTTTTGATGATGCCAATGCAGCAAACCGAAAAATAAATATTAACGAAATGAATTTTACTACATGGTATGATTTCCTGACGGCTTTTATGCAAAAAATAATAAATGCCCCTGGCAAAAAAGCGTATTTGGTAAAACTCATCAACAACATTGAAAAACATAAGGCTGAAAATAAAAACCTCCCATTCAGGATAGAAGACATCAAAAAGGAAGGCTTTATAATAAAAGTTGCCGGGCTTTATGGGTATATTTCGTTCTATCATATGCCATGGAAATATAATAATATTGATTCTTGGAGGGCCATTTTTCCTGTCATTATCGGCAAGGTTTTTTTTTGCAAGGTACATCATATCAAAAAAGACCCTATTTCAGTTGTTATAGATGGCGAAATACCTCAGTTTAAAAAACCTGAACTTATTGATGACGAAATTTACAAAGGGATAATCATCAACAAAACCAATTACAATGTATTTATAGATTTTGGGTATCACTTTAAATGGAATTACGGATCAATAGTTGGATCGTTGCACATATCAGGCTTTGATAATCCCCAATCCTTCGATAGTTTGAAAACAGGACAACTTTTTGAAGCATGTTTTTGGGGGCATAACGAAAAAAGCGGACAACTGATAATTGGGACTAAACCAGAGCTAAAAGGTTGGGTTACCGGTGAAATAGAAAAATTAATTGGCCAAACTGTTCAGGTAAAAGTTTTAAAAACAACCGACAATGACACTAAGTATTATTTGGTGGATGGAAACCATGAGGCTTATTTTCAGGTTACCAAATTAATATATCCTGAATATAAAGCACAAATCAAAAAAGCATTACCAAACCTTAAAAATGAAGAAATAATTCATTGTAAGGTTTTAAGCATTAATAAAAAGAAAAGGTTAATACAACTTAAATGGGATACGGTATTGGAAATTGAAGCTGCACATTCAAGAAAAAAGAAAATCCCAAATAAACCAAAAAAGAAACGGAACAAAAACAGCATTTTAAAAGAAAGAAAAAATACAATTCAAAATATTTTGGATAGTGATACTATAGAAAAATTAAAACTACTTGGGAATCAAATATAGACAACTGTTACAAAGAAGATATAAAAAAAACCGAATTAAGTTTCGTTTAATCCACGTATTTTCAGGCAAAAGAATTAGCATATAACTGCATAAAAGAAATCAACATGAGTTACTCAAAATTCAGCACTACACTTCTTTTTTATTCATTTATTGGATTAATTAGCTTCGGGCAAACCATCCCTAAACAATACACCCTGGACCGGGTGGTTGAAATTGCCCAGGTACAATCGCCAAATGCCCTGTTGGCGAAAAACCACTTTTTAAAGAGTTTTTGGGAGTACCGCACTTCTGAGGCCAGGCTGCTCCCAAAATTGAACCTTGATGCACAATTGCCCAATATTCAACGGCAAATTACTAAACAGACTTTAGGCGGCAACGATTATTTTTTTGAAACAGCTCAGGCAAATACGTCGGCAGCGCTCTCGTTAAGCAAAAATATTGGGCTTACCGGCGGACAAGTTTTTTTATCCTCCAGCCTACAGCGCATCGACTACCTTGACACTGCATTAACCTCATTCCTTTCCAATCCACTTACTATTGGTTATCAGCAAAGTATTTTTACATTTAACCCCTACCGCTGGTCGAAAAAGATTGACCCGATAAAATACAACGAAGCAAAACGTAAGTACCTTGAAGATGTTGAACAAGTCTCCATCACTGCAACAATTTTTTTCTTCAACCTCCTGGCTTCACAGATCAGAAAAAAAATAGCAGAACAAAAATGGGCAAACTACGACACCTTATATAAAATTGCCGTAGGCCGTTATAACCTCGGCAAAATAGCTGAAAACGACCTTTTGCAATTGGAGCTGCAACTGCTCCGGGCCGAATCGGAAGTGGAGACGGCCAATATCAATTTTGAGGACAGGATGTTCAAGCTCAAATCTTATTTACGGTTACAGGATGATCAACCCATCGAACTGATCCCCCCGGTTGAGGGCCTGGATTTTTTTGAGGTCCCCATTGATGATGCCATTTCAAAGGCCACCCTGAATAACTCCACCTCGTTAAGTTTTGAACGCAGGCTGCTCGAATCGGACAGGGAGGTAAACCGCGCCCGCCGCACCGACAGGTTTAGCGCAACACTTTTTGCCCAGTATGGCCTTACACAAAGCGGCGAACAATTCGGTGATGCTTATCAAGACCCGCAAAACCAACAACAGTTTAGGTTAGGTATTCACATTCCAATCCTTGACTGGGGGCTGGCAAAGGGACGGATAAAAGTGGCCGAATCAGACAGGGAGATAATCAGGACTTCCGTGGAACAGGAACAGATCGACTTTGAGCAAAATGTTTACCTCGAAGTGATGAACTTTAAAATGCAGCACCGCCAAATCGAAATTGCCGCAAAAGCCGACACCGTGGCACAAGAGGGGTACAAAGTTTCTAAGCAACGTTATATGATCGACAGAATAAGTATTACCGACCTAAACGTTGCACAAAACGATAAGGATAATTCGCAGATCGGGTTCATCAGGGCTTTGCAGGATTATTGGATCAATTATTACAAATTAAGGCAACTCACCCTGTTTGACTATAAAAACTCCCGGGAAATAAGTATTGACTTTGATAAGATGAGGTAAATTAATTTGTTGATTTGGAAATTTGGAAATCCAAACGGACGGACTATGTCCATTTGATGATTAAAACCACCTTGCCGGAATCAAATACGACAACATGGTGCTACAGTGGAGCACACATTGGTCGCATATCGAAAGTTCGCCCCTAAGCCGTTTTTTTACCATATCGTCAATCCTATTTTTCAGGGGCTCAATTTTAATGTGATTGATCACCTCGGCAGCAAAGGCATACATAAGCAGCAACCGTGCATTCCCGATACCAATACCGCGTGACCTGAGATAAAACATGGCATTTTGGTCAAGTTGCCCAACAGTGGCCCCATGGCTGCATTTTACATCATCGGCATAAATTTCGAGAAATGGTTTGCTGTTTACCACAGCTTTATCGGTGAGCAAAATGTTTTTATTATTTTGGTAGGCAATGGTTTTCTGGGCGTTGCGCCTCACAAGGATGTGCCCGTTGAACACTGCCCTGGCACTGTCGTCAAGGATACCTTTAAACAGTTCGTTGCTAATGCAGTTGGGATAAGCATGATCGATAAAAACCTGGTTATCGACGTGTTGGGTCTTATCCATTAGGTAAACGCCCATAATATTCGCCATTAAATTTTACATAATGTTCGTTCCTGATTAGTCCGCCGTTCAGGGTGATGGCGTTTGTGGTGAGGCGGGAATCCCTTTCGAGGTTAAAAAATACTGTATTGATCAGGGTGGAATTATTGTTTTTGTTCTGGAGTTTGTAATGGTCCAGCGATGCATTTTCACCCACAAAAGCTTCAGTTACCGTGTTGACCAGGCTTCGTTGTTGGTCAACCGAATCGTCGCACTGGACCAATTGCAGTTTACTGTTTTTGCCTAAAATGATAAGGTTGTGGTTCTGTACGAAAATATTCTTATCATGCTGTATGATATTTACAATCTGCAAAGGTGTGTCAACAATAACATTATCCGGTACCCAAATAAACACCCCATCTGTGGCAAAGGCATTATTCAACGAAACGAACCCGCTTTTTTTATCCTCGGCAATCTTGCCGTAATGTTGGCCCACCAAATCGGGATATGCTTCCCGTGCTGCGGCGAGGCTTCCTATAATTACCCCGTTACTGCTTTTCTTAATTGGGCCATTTTCAGATATAAACCACCCATTCAATTGGGTAACCATATCGGTTTGCAG
>NIVA01000011.1 GCA_002254335.1 Bacteroidetes bacterium 4572_114
GGTTCAACATCTATTATTTTAAGTATCCTTTTCATATCAGCCATTTAAAAAAAACTCTTTATTTCTATTTGTACAAAAATACACAATTTAATAGAATTATTGTGTCACAAAAAAAAGCCCCCCACAACAGAGGTGCTTACCAAAAGGATTTATAAGTAAACCATGAAATATTTTCACATAATCACTTCAAGTTCACAGGAATTTAATCAACAAATCCAACGAATCAAAATCAATGACATAGATGGAACAAAATAAAGTACTTTCGCACCGCAAATGAAAAAAACAGGTTTATTCGGCAAGTTATTGATATGGAGGGTCAGGCATATCAAGGATCGTCAATTTGTGATCTTCCTCAGTTTGATTATCGGGATATTAAGTGGCCTGGCTGCTATTATCCTGAAAAACCTGGTTTATTACACACACTATTTTATGACCAATGGTTTTAGGTTTACCGAAGAGAACTATTGGTATTTTGCCTATCCCATGGCAGGGATTTTACTTACGGTACTATTTGTAAAATACATTGTTAAAGACAACCTGGGACATGGCGTAAGCCGGATTTTATACGCGATCTCCAAAAAAAACGGTGTCATTAAAAGCCATAACACTTACTCTTCGATGATAAGCAGTTCCCTGACAATCGGGTTTGGCGGGTCGGTTGGGCTTGAGGCCCCGATAGTGCTAACAGGCTCTGCAATCGGCTCTAACCTGGGGCGCTTGTTCAGGCTAAATTATAAGACCATTATCCTGTTGATTGGCTGCGGCAGTGCCGGTGCTATTGCCGGGATTTTTAAGGCGCCCATTGCAGGGGTGGTTTTTGCCATTGAAGTGCTGATGCTTGACCTTACCATGGTTGCGCTGATACCTTTATTGATAGCGGCAGTTACGGGCGCCACCGTAGCTTATCTCCTGTTGGGCAACGATGTGCTTTTTTCGTTTGATGTTACCACACCTTTCATCTTAAATGAAATACCATTTTTTATACTGCTGGGGATTTTCTCGGGTTTGGTATCCTATTATTTCACATGGGCTGCCATGTATATCGAAGGAAGGTTTGGGAAGGTAAAAAACAGCTACCTGCGCCTGATTTTTGGCGGTGCCATACTTGGCCTTCTCATTTTTATTTTCCCATCGCTTTTTGGTGAGGGGTATGAAGCGTTGATGGATATCCTGCATGGTGAGGGGGGGTCAATTATTAACCAAAGTATTTTTAAGGATTTTATCGAAAATAAGTACCTGTTTTTGCTGCTATTGTTGTTGATCCTGATTTTTAAGGTCATTGCCATGGCGGCCACAACAGGCAGTGGTGGGGTAGGGGGTATTTTTGCGCCATCACTGTTTATGGGAGGTGTCTCCGGTTTTTTTGTGGCCCGTTTCATCAATTCGCTTACGCCTTTTAAAGTATCAGAAAGCAACTTTTCGCTGGTGGGCATGGCCGGGATAATGGCAGGGGTGATGCATGCCCCGCTGACCGCCATTTTCCTTATTGCCGAAATTACCGGGGGCTACGAATTGCTGCCGCCACTGATAATTACTGCCACTATTTCTTATCTTACTATCAATTATTTCGAGCCACATTCGATTTATACCAAACGCCTTGCACAGCGGGGCGAACTAATGACACATCACAAGGACAAGGCCGTACTTTCGATGATGAAGGTTAAAAAGCTGATAGAAACAAACTTTAACCCCATCCACCCGGATGCAACTTTAGGAGATCTTGTTAAAGTGATCTCCAGTTCATCGCGCAATATAATCCCTGTTGTTGATGAAGATGGCACTTTTTGCGGATTGATTTTTATGGACCACATCCGCGAAATTATTTTTAAACCTGAAATTTATAGAACTACATTTGTGAGAAACCTGATGTTTATGCCCGAAACCACTGTAAGCCAACAAGAGTCGATGGAAGCGGTTGCCCAGAAATTTCAGAAGACCGGAAAGTTTAACCTTGTAGTATTGAAAGACGGGAAATATATTGGGTTCATTTCGAGGGCCAGGGTTTTCTCAGCTTATCGGAAATTACTTAAGGATTTTTCGGATGATTAGTTGAGGAATGAGAAAATGATTGGATGATTGGATGAGTATCTCCAATTTATTAACTCTGACAAGTTGTTAACCTGTAAGACCTGACATAGTCGAAGACATGTCAGAGTCTTGGTTTATTTAATTATTTAACTCTGTCAGAGTTGGATTGATTAAGGGATTTTGGGGATACATAATTTTCTTGTCCTGTTGGCTCTGACAGGTCTTCGACTCTGTCAGGCCTTGCCGAGAAAAATATTTTATTGATATAAATAGTAAAACAAATGATTAAAAAAACAACTTTTTCTGCCATCGTGATAGTTTTGACTTTCACGCTGTTTTATTGCAATAGGCCGGACATCAATAAGTTTACTATTGCGTTTTATAATGTTGAAAACCTGTTTGATACCATTAATGATGAGGGGGTAAGGGATGGGGGCTTTACGCCTGAAAGCAAGCTGAACTGGAACGGCGAAAAATATCAGCGGAAGTTGGAAAGCATAGCAAAAGTAATGTCAGCTATCGACGGACAAGACCTTCCGGCAATCATCGGCCTGGCAGAAATTGAGAACGCCGGGGTTTTAAAAGACCTGATTAATAAAACTAATTTGAGTACCGGCAAATATCAGTTTACCCACTACCAAAGCCCGGACGAAAGGGGCATTGATGTAGCCCTGTTGTACCGGGAAGATTATTTTAAACCGCTTTTTTCGAAAGCCTATGGTGTACATTTTCCGTTTGATGAAGACGACCGCACCCGCGACATGCTATATGTTAAAGGTGTAACTGCCCTAAAAGATACTTTGCACATAATGGTCGATCACTGGCCTTCGCGCTATGGCGGGAAAGAAAAAAGTGAACCAAAAAGAAAATTTGTTGCATCTGTGGTGAGAAAAGTGGTGGATTCAATTTTCAATACAAACCAACAAGCCAACATCATCATCATGGGCGACCTGAACGACAACCCGGTGGATGCAAGCGTTTCTGAAATTTTGAAAGCAAAAAAGCCTGGAAATATTATCAGGCACAACGAGTTGTACAATCTTGCACTCTCGAAATTTGAAAATGGGGAAGGTACCCTTTACTGGAAAAGCTGGGACCTATTCGACCAGGTTATTGTTTCAGGGAATATTTTGGATGATAACATGAAGTTGAATCTCGATCCCAGGGAAATCCAAATTGTAAAGGAAGATTGGATGTTGTTCCAGCGCGACGATGGCGTGAAAGTACCCAGCCGGACTGCCGGGCGCAATTCCTATTATGGAGGGTACAGCGATCATTTGCCGGTTTATATTATGTTTAAGGCTGATTAATCTGATTGGATTTGGAAAGGGGAAGGTCGGGTGTCGGGCGTCGGATTACCGATAACTGATTACCGATAACTGATTACTGATGATCGATAACATGTGATGGTTTGTTGGAAGTGGGGAAATAAAATATTTGCAGTAACTTGTTAGCAGAAGCTTGAACTGACAGGCTACCTTGGCACCCAATAAACGTTTCCATGTCCTGCGGACGATGGAAAGTTATCGCGGCCTGACTTTCCAACGTCCGAAGGACTTGGAAACGTCAAAGCAAGGTTACCGATGCCGGATGCCGGATGATCGATAACTGAATACTGCCGACTGATGATTACTCCCCAACCTCATAAGGCCCATAGTCGATTTCTTTTACAAACTCTCCGTCTTCGTCCCAGAATTTCCAGGTGCCTGAACGTTCTCCATTTTTATAAAAGCCCTGGTAATATTGTTGGCCGTTTTCGTGCCAGGTATTGGTGGGGCCATTATTTATTCCATCTTCGTAATATCCTTCGCTCCACTTGGTGCCATCCTCATAAAACGAAATCCATCGGCCATGCTTCACTCCGTGCAGGTATTCCCCTTCCATACGCATGGCCCCATCCGGATAAAAGAATGCTTCCTTTACCATGGTTTTTTCTTTGCCCTCCCCTTTGTAATACCTAATAATTTTCGGGGTCCCGTCATCATAAGACTCCATTACTATTTCTTCAAGTACCGGGGCGCACCCAAAATAAAGTAGGCTCAATAATAAAATCAATACGTTCATAATTCTTCTCATAATGTAAATTTGCTTCTGTGGTTATTTTGGGGAAATGCTTAAATGCGTAAATGTATGAATATCATTCTAACATTTTAGCATTTTCTTCATGTTAAAACCTTAACGATAAAAAGTCAGCCTATGGCCTTTTTCTGTTTCATCAAAAATACCGTTGCTATAAACGAGATTACCGTTTACAAAAGTATGTGTAACTTTTGAATTAAATTTTTGGCCTTCAAATGGAGACCAGCCGCATTTATATAATACATTAGAAGTTTCTACAGTCCAGGGACTTTGCAAATCCACAAGCACGAGATCGGCAGAATAGCCTTCGCGGATATAGCCCCGCCTGTCAACACTGAAACAATCGGCAGGGGCGTGGCACATTTTTTCTGCTATCTTTTCAAGCGAAATTTTTTTGTTGTGATAAGATTCTAACATGGCCGTAAGCGAATGTTGTACCAACGGCCCACCAGATGGAGCTTTGAAATAGCTGTTTTGTTTTTCGCCTAATGTATGTGGTGCATGGTCGGTGGCAATTACATCCAGCTTGTCGTCCAACATTGCCTGCCAAAGTCCTTCGCGGTCGGTGGCTTTTTTAATTGCCGGGTTCCATTTAATAAAAGTGCCCTTTTCATCGTAATCATCTTCAGAAAACCAGAGGTGGTGCACACAAACCTCAGCGGTTATCTTTTTATCTTTTAACGGGATGTCGTTCCTGAAAAGCCCCATTTCGGCGGCAGAGGAAAGGTGTAGCACATGCAGCCGTGTACCAAATTTCTGCGCAAGCCCAACTGCTAATGAAGATGATTTATAGCAAGCTTCGGCACTTCGGATTTCAGGGTGCAATTTTATCGGGATATCTTCGCCGTATTTTTCTTTGTAAAGTTTGGTGTTCGCTATTATAGTATTTTCATCTTCGCAATGTACAGCCACTAATGTGGGCGCATCCCTAAAAATCCCCTGCAAAGTTTCAGCATCGTCCACCAACATATTACCAGTCGAGGAGCCCATAAATACCTTTATCCCACAAACGGTTTTGGGGTCGGTCTTAACTATTTCGTTTAGGTTATCGTTGGAGGCGCCCATGTAAAAAGAAAAATTTGCCAGGGATTTCTTTGCTGCAAGCTGGTATTTTTTTTCCAGCAGATCTTGTGTAAGGGTGTTTGGGATGGTGTTGGGCATTTCCATAAAAGAAGTAATTCCTCCGGCAACGGCGGCTTTGCTTTCGGTATAGATATCGGCTTTGTAGGTGAGGCCGGGATCGCGAAAATGCACCTGGTCGTCAATCACGCCCGGTAAAAGATATTTTCCATGGGCATCGATAAGTTGAAATCCAGGATTATCAAGCTCTTCCTGATCGGTTTTTCCATCGGATATTTTCTCAATCACTCGATCTTTTATCCAAACCGAACCATTGAAGATTTTGCCTTCGTTAACTATTTTGGCATTTTTGATGAGGTAATTCATATTGATAAATTATTCGCTGAAGGTTAAATCTCATTAATATTTGAGCTTTCAATCATCAATTTCAAATTTTTTGAATAAAGAGTCCGGTCTAAAAAGCAATATTTAGCCGCTAAACTTGTCCGTATGGATGCGCTAATATGATTTTCAAATTACCTTGAAATCATGTGTTTAAAAACAATAAAATTTCGCTAATTATCAAAAACTTCGTTTTTAGACCGGACTCAATAAATATTTTGTAGAAGTAATATTTCAGAGACAATTATTTCAGGAAACAAAAAACAAAATCATACGAACCCTTTAATGGGGAAATCAGGCCAGCATCAATTTTTCACCTTTAGGTTCAGGAATCCAATCATTAAATTCTTCTGCAGTTTCAATCCACAATCTTTTGGCATCTTTAGCGTTTTTTAATGCTTCTTACTGGGTTTTGCCGTGTGCCATACATCCTGATAATTCAGGAAACTCGGCAATATAGGCATCATCTTCATTACTCCAGAAAATTAATATTTCATATTTATGCATTTTGAACCCCATTATTATCATTCAAAGATCTAACAGGTTTTTAAAACCTGTTAGATCTTTTTGCGGGGCCGTGAAACTTTCCATCGTCCGTACGTTATAACTCCCGTAAAGTCACCCCGTGAATTTCTTTTGGGCAATAGTACTGTTATCATAAAAGATTGTGCTACGCCTGGCTTGATGCACGGGGTGGCTTAACAACCTCAAAAATATAAGCATCCCACGGGCCAATCTCCATCTCGATACCTTGCTCAAATACCTGATCCCTCGAAAAATTCAAATCTATTTTATTCCAAAGCAGCTCCTTGATTTGAAAATTGTGGATGTTGTTTAACCCCATTTCACCAAAGGCATGTTCAGGGATTTTTATCGTAAGTTTTTTTGTATTGTGCCTGTCGAAATTTACAACGAACAATAATTGCTGGTTTTGGGTGAACCGTAAATAGCTGTAAATTTTATCACGGTCAAAAATCAAATCATCGGTGTTGGCCCACATCAGGTCGTAAAACCTGCCCTGGCTTATGGCCTCGTTTCGCTGGCACAGGTGCAACAGTTTTTGATAAAATTGCCTGAGCTTGTGCTGATCGGCCGAAAGCTTGCCCCCATCAAATTTTCCATCGTTCATCCATTTTTGATGTTCCGGGACATGAAAGTAATCGTATATTGTTGTGCGCCCGTTGTTTCCGCTAAACCCCGATGCTTCTTGTGCCGGTTCGCCAACCTCCTGGCCAAAATATATCATGGCCGGCCCGGTGTTCAATGTTGCCGAAACCGTCATTGCCGGGATGGCAGCTTTTGGGTCGCCGGCAAAGGCCGCAGAGGCCAACCTAATTTCATCGTGGTTTTCAATAAACCTCAGCATGTGGGCATCAATCCCATCCAAAACCTGCCAGCAATTCGTTATGGTACGTGCCGAGATATTTTTAACAAGGATATTTTTAAGCGTGTCGTACAAGCCTATCTTATCATAAATAAAATCGAAACCCCCGCGCTTTATATAATTATGATACTCGAAAGGATTATAAATTTCGGCAATGAATAAAATTTCGGGAAAGGCATCCTTTACCTGTTTGATGGCCCACCCCCAAAACTCTACCGGTACCATTTCGGCCATGTCGCACCTAAACCCATCAACGTTTTTCCCAGCCCAGAAAAGCAAGATGTCCAACATTTTATTCCAGGTATCCGGAACGGGATCGAAGTGACAAGCTTTATTGTTTTCATAATCCACACCATAATTCAACTTTATGGTTTCGTACCAATCATTCCTTCCCGGATGGTTCGTGAATTGATCGTTTCCGGTAACCTTTGCGGGAATTTCTTTGTACGGGGTTTTAGGAAGTTCATTTTTAATTTCTTCTAACCAGTTGATGTCTTCGGGCAATTCAAACTCCTGTCCGGGAAGGTAATAAAAGTTATTTTGCGCATCGAAGGCTTTGGTAACATCATCATTGTCGCCAAAATTATTTTTATGGGATTTGTACTGCCTGAACACATGGTTGGGGACAAAGTCAATAATTGTTTTAAGTCCTGATTCGTGGGCCCGGTCAATCAATGCCATAAATTCCCCCATGCGTTTATTTACATCAATGGCCAGGTCAGGATCAACATCATAATAGTTTTTTATGGCATAGGGCGAACCTGCCCGGCCTTTTATCAGGGTTGGGTGATCATCGGGGATGCCAAAAGTTTCATAAGATGTCGTTTTGGCATGTTGAATGATCCCGGTGTACCAAATATGTGTAATCCCCAGGTCGCGGATGCTTTGCAAAGCTTTGGGCGTGAAGTCCTCAAATTTACCAACACCATTTTCCTGAAGTGTCCCATAGGGTTTACAATTGGTTTTGGTATTGCCAAAAAGCCGTGGGAGCACTTGATAGATCGTAATTTTTTTGTTCATTTCTAACGGTTATACAATTTGGAAATATGGGCAAGCCACCCGGCTTTTTCAGTGGTAAGCTGGTCTTTTGTAAAACGCCACTGCCAGTTGCCTGCTGCTGTCCCGGGTGTGTTCATACGGGCTTCGCCCCCCAGTTCAAGTAAATCCTGAAGTGGGATTATCGCCATTTTGGCCACTGATGCCCACGCCAGCCTGATTATTTTTTTAATGATATTTTTATCATTGGCATCAGCATAATCCAAGACCCTGTTTTTTATATGGCTTTCTAAGCTATGGTACCATCCGTTCAAGGTGTCGTTATCGTGTGTGCCGGTATAGGTTACGAAATTTTCTTTGTAATTGTGTGGGAGGTAGCCGTTGCCTTCGTCAGCATCAAAGGCAAATTGCAAAATCTTCATCCCGGGAAATGCAAAGCTGTCCCTAAGTTCTTCAACTTCGTGTGTGATGATGCCGAGGTCTTCGGCAATGATGGGCAATTCGCCCATTTGGTTACGGATTATCTGGAAAAGTTCCATCCCGGGAGCCTGTGACCATTCGCCGTTGATGGCAGTTTCTTCGCCGTAAGTCACTGACCAGTAGGCTTCGAAGCCACGAAAGTGGTCAATCCTCACAAAATCATACAAATCCAATGATGCTTTCACTCGGCCAATCCACCATTTGAACCCGTTGTTTTTCATTACATCCCAGTCATATAACGGGTTTCCCCACAATTGTCCGGTTTCACTAAAATAGTCGGGCGGGACACCGGCAACTTTTATGGGCAAAAGGTTTTCGTCGAACTGAAAAAGGTGGGGGCTGCCCCATACATCGGCACTGTCGTGTGCCACATACAGTGGGATATCGCCAATTATTGAAATGCCTTTTGAGTTGGCATGATGCTTAACTGAGTACCAATGTTTAAAGAAATAATACTGACAGAATTTATTGAAGCCGATCTCCTTTTCAGATTGGGCCGTAAAAGTTTTTAACGCTTCATTGTCCCTTGACCTGAATTGTTCGGGCCAGTCCCACCACGGCTTGCCATCAAACTTTTCCTTCAGTGCCACAAACAGGGCATAGCCATGCAACCAGGAATCGTTTTCCTGGATGAACCGGTGATATGAACCGGGCAATTCATGCTGGTCCAGGAAATGGTTATAAGCAATTTTAAGCATTTCGCCTTTAAAATTGATCACTACACCATAATCAACCACGTCATCCTTAAAAACTATTTTGGTGGTCAAATCATCAGCTTTCAGCAGGCCGTCAACCTTAATTTGGTCAAGGTCGATTAAAATAGGGTTTCCTGCAAAAATTGAAAAACACTGGTAGGGTGAATCCCCGTACCCTGTATGCCCCATTGGCAATACCTGCCAGAGTTTTTGACCTGCCAAAGCCAGATAGTCGATAAAGAGTTTGGCTTCATTTCCCAGCGAACCAATGCCATATTTACCAGGTAAAGAGGTGGGGTGTAGCAGGATACCGCTGCTTCTGTTTTGTTCCATACTAGTGATATATCAAAAGAAAAACAATAGGGATAATTATTCCGGCTGCAGTTATCCATGCGCCACGGCGGGTAATGCCGTTTTTGCCCCTCAGGATAAAGAGGCCGCTGAAGGCCAGTAATACCAATCCGAGGGCATAAGCATCCGAAAACCAAGTCCACCAAACAACAGGGTTGTAATGAAGGTAGTTAAACTCTTTAAAGATGGGCCTGCGCCTTGTTTTTTCGATTGTGCCCTCGCCCGTTTCAATATCGATGAGCGCACTACCGCCTTTCAGAAATATTTTTAGGGTGTATTCATTGGGGAAATAAAAGTTTTTGTAATAATCTTCCTCATTATAAGCCTTGAGGATTTCGATCACCTCTTGTTTAGTAATTTCTGTGCTAACAGGGTTTTCCAGTTGAATGGTTTTATGTGTCACAATAAAATTGGGGTTCCAGTCGTCGAGGTGGTTGATGGCAATCCCGGAGACCCCATAAATAATTGACATGAAAAAGAAAAAATACCCAAGGTCGCGATGGGTGGCGCGGTTCCATTTTCTCCACTTTATTTTAGCCATATTTTTATATTTTTAAAATTAAACTACCAATTTATGAAAAAGTATTTATTTAGTTGATTTTGGATAAAATGAGCCTATTGATATTTAAGGTTCTTATCGTCATCCATCCAGACGGATCCATACGGGCTTACTACGTTTCGCTTGCTTCGCTTCGTACGGACAAGTTTTACTTCGTGTCATTCATTGTTATTTTTACTTACCCATATGGACTACCTTTGTGTCGCAAGTTTTGCACTGTGTGTGTTTTCTGAAGTCATTGAATTAATTTACTGCCAATGACTATCGAATGGCTACCAATGACAACTAATGACAACCATTGACAAAATTATTCGAGCTCACATAAAAATTATCCAGCTAAATAGGCCCATAAAACAAAAGGCCGGCACGCACTGGCATCCCGACCTTATATTATTATTTAGGTTTCCTTATTTTTTTTCTTTGTACTTACTGGCAATGATCGAGTAAAACGAAAGATGGTCTTTGCCGCTCTCCTTCAATTCTGCACGGAGGTCGTTGATTTGTCCAAGCTCGGCATCGGGATCGTCGTCATGATGTTCGTGGCCTTCTTTTCCCCCGTGGATTTTCATTTCCGAATCCGGGTTGTTGGCCATAACTTCGTTTTCCCAATTTGTGAGGTACGTCTCATCAATCCTTAGTTCATCTACTACGCCAATTACCATAACATCGCTCCCTTCCAGTTCTTCACTAAAAGCAGCAATTTCATCACCAGTTGTAATTTTAATCCTTTCATCAGGATCTTCTCCCATGATAAACATTCGTTTCCCACCATGCTTGCAAACATGGACGGCCGTGCCTTCTATTACAACTTCCTGACCAACATATTTGTCAGGGCTGGTTAAAAAATCCTCGCATGAAATCTTAACGGTTTTGTTCCGTTTTGATTTATTTTGAGCGGTTGAAATGTTACTATAAGCAACAAAGATAATTGCCAATGCCGATAAAATAAATAATTTTTTGTTCATAATGCCTCCAATAAATTTAAGTTAAGTTATTTTTGATGTTTAATAAAAAGATGCATTTTTTTAATGCGCGTGCAAAGATAATTTTTTTTACTTTTCACAGTATCAAATATGTACAAATTTGAATATAATTGTGGTCATCTAAAAACTAAAATATTATGGAAAATCAGGAAATAGGGATTGGATCAAGGGTCAAGCACCCGGATTTTGGCCCCGGTGTTATTATTCAGCTAACCGGCGAAGCTTATGAAATTGTGTTTATGGAGCATGGCTGGCGCAAGATATTGCGGTCGTTTGAAGGCCTTGAAGTGATAGATGCCATGGAGCCGGACCGCGATTTGGTGAGTTATAGCCAGGTAGAAGACATGATGGTAAAAGTAATCAGAAGGTTTTCTGACGTGCAGGAAACAGTTGATCTTGGCGATAAATGGAAAGGCGGGAAGCTGATTTTGGAGCCGGGCAGGACCGATTTGTCATCGAAGGAAATCCCTATCAATGCTTTTTTTCACAAGATCGTGATGGTAAGGGACCGGCTCAGGGTGATGGAACAGCGGATAAACAGCAGTAACCTGGAGGAGGAAGAAAAGGTAAACCTGCAGCAATACCTCACAAGGATTTATGGCAGCCTTACCAGTTTTAATGTTCTGTTTCAATTTAAATCAGATCAGTTTACCGGGGAGAGGGGCAAGTAGGGGATGGGGAATGAGGAATGGAGTGTTGGAGGTCTGGAGTATTGGAGGAATGCAGTGGGGTGATGGCGCAAAGGAGAATTTCCAATTTGAGCAACTTTCGACAGGTTCTGCCCCCGATTGTCGCGAAAGTTTTCGAGATCGGGGCTGTCAGGTTTTTTTTGATAGACCTTTCAGAGTCCAAAGGGCCTGAAAGAGTCAAAGAGAAAATCAGCAAATATTGCGAGCGAAAAAATAGTTTTTGCAACAAACTCTCTAAACTCTAACTTCTTCTTTAATTAGGGGAAGCGGTCTGAAAACCAGAATCATCAATAATAGGAATTCTTTCGGAAAAAGAGGCCGGGAATTTTCATGAAAGATTATTGTTTAACTTTCCTGGAGACCTTCGTTTGATGTACGAAGAGATAATATAAAAGATACCGGGGATTAGAAACGGAAGTGAAAAAAACAGTGCGTTGCCAAATCCTGAAAAGACCTCACTGTATCCAATATAAAACCCGAGGGACAGGCCACTTAAAATCAGTAAAGGCCCGCCAATAATTTCGATAAACCAGCCCGAAATGTAAGCAGATAAAGCAAAGGCAAATACGGTAACTACAAACAAGGCATCAAACGAATTATGTGCATTTTTAAATGTTTCAAATCCCTCACTAAGCATGAACGAGACAAAAAACACAATTCCGAGGAACCCTGTTAACCTGCCGTACCATCTGAATGAGCGATATTTGTCCATGGGGGAAAAGTTAAAAGTTTGAAGTAAAAAGTTTAATGCTATTTATTCATTGATCAACTACTACTGATCACAGATTACCGATCACCTATTACCGATTACCGTTTTGACCCACCTCCAACCGGATCGGCTTTTCCACTTTTTCGTCTAATAGGGCAAAGTTAATTGCTTCAATCATCGAATCAACATAATGGAATTTTAACCCTTTGATATACTTTTCGTTGATCTCAAGAATATTTTTTTCGTTTTCTTTTGATAAGATAATATGCTGGATGTTTGCACGCTTGGCCGCAAGCATTTTTTCTTTTATCCCTCCAACAGGGAGCACTTTGCCCCGCAGGGTAATTTCCCCGGTCATGGCCAGTTTTAACCTGACCTTCCTTTGTGTAAACAGCGATGCCAACGAGGTTATCATGGTTATCCCTGCTGATGGCCCGTCTTTGGGCGTTGCCCCCTCGGGGATATGGATGTGCACATTATATTTTTGAAAGGTGTCAGGTGAAATATCCAGTTGTTCGCTGTGTGCCTTAAGATATTCAAAAGCTATGGTGGCCGATTCTTTCATCACATCGCCCAGGTTACCGGTGAGGGTAAGGCTTCCTTTTCCTTTGCTTAAACTTGCTTCAACAAAAAGTATCTCCCCGCCAACTGATGTCCAGGCCAATCCGGTAACAACCCCGGCCACATCGTTTGAGATGCTCTTGTCTTTTTGGAATTTCGGGGGGCCTAAAACTTTGTGGAGGTTTTCTAATGAAACCTTTTTTTCATAACTGTCGCCTTCGGCGATATACCGGGCCTTGTTCCTGATTACTTTGGCAATGTTTTTTTCCAACAGCCTCACCCCCGATTCCCTTGTGTAATCATCCACTATCTTTTCGAGGATTTGCTTGGTAAAACTCAGTTGGTTTCTTTTTATGCCGTGTTCCTTAAACTGGCGTGGCACAAGGTGTTGCCTGGCAATTTCCACTTTTTCCTCCAAAAGGTAGCCGCTAATGTCAATGATCTCCATCCTGTCGCGCAGGGCAGGGTGCACCGAGCTGAGTGTGTTTGCCGTAGCGATAAACAACACCCTTGACAGGTCGTAATCCAAATCAACGAAATTGTCGTGGAATGTAGAGTTTTGTTCCGGGTCGAGCACTTCTAACAATGCAGCCGAAGGATCGCCGCTCACATTGGCGCCGATCACTTTATCCACTTCATCCAAAACAAAAACAGGATTGGAGGATTTTGCTTTTTTCATGCTTTGGATGATGCGGCCGGGCATGGCCCCAATATATGTTTTGCGGTGCCCCCGTATTTCAGATTCGTCACGCAGGCCACCCAACGACATGCGGATGTATTTTCTGCCCAGTGCCCTTGCAACCGACTTGCCCAAAGATGTTTTTCCCACACCGGGAGGGCCAACAATACAAATAATTGGCGATTTCATATCTCCCTTCAACTTCAACACTGCAAGGTACTCGATCATTCTTTCCTTTACTTTTTCAAGGCCGTAATGATCCTGGTCCAATATTTTTTGGGCATGTTTCAAGTCAAAATTATCTTTGGTAAATTCGTTCCAGGGCAATTCCACTAAAATTTCCAGATAGTTTAAATGCATCGAATAATCCATGGCAGCCGGATTGATCCGCATTATTTTACCAAGTTCCTTTTCGAAGTGCTCGCCCACCTCTTTCGACCACTTTTTCTTTTTTGCACGTTCGCGAAGTTCCACTATCTCCTGCTGCTGACTGGTACCGCCAAGTTCCTCCTGTATGGTTTTTAATTGCTGGTTCAACATGTAATCGCGTTGTTGCTTGTCCATGTCGTTTTTGACCTTGTCCTGTATCTGGTTTTTGAGTTCAAGCATCTGAAGTTCCTTGCTTAAAGCGGCCAGGACTTGCGAGGCCCTTTCACGCACCTCCGAAATTTCTAAAAGTTTTTGCTTGTCGGGCAAGTTGATGTTCAGGTTGCTCGAAACAAAATTCACCAGGAAAACCGGGCTTTCGATGTTTTTAATTGCAAAGGCGGCATCACTGGGGATATTGGGCGACAATTTAATAATTTGTATGGCAAGGTCTTTTAGGGAAGATATCAGTGCCAGGAAGTTTTTATCCTTTAATACCTTTTTATTGATTTCAAAATTGGCGACCTTAGCCCTGAAATAGGGTTTTTCATCGGTCATTTCGAGGAGCTTAAACCTTTTTTTCCCCTGGATAATAACCATGGTGCTCCCATCGGGCATCTGCAGGATTTTCATTATGTTGGCCACAGTGCCAATACTGAACAAGTCTTTTGCTTTAGGATCCTCGGTCTCAGAATCCTTTTGGGCCAATACCCCAATGGTTTTGTCGCCGCTGTAGGATTCGCGGATTAGCTGGATAGACTTGTCCCGGCCCACCGTAATAGGAAAAACTACACCCGGAAATAAAACAGTATTGCGCAAAGGCAATATGGGCAGGCTTTCGGGGATCTCTTCCGCAATCATAAAATCTTCCTCTTCCTGCGAAAGCAGGGGGATAAATTCAGCATCACCATTGATGATATCAGATAATTGTAAACTTTGTTCTTCTTTTGGTCCTATCATAAATCAAATCTGCTTTTAGACAATGTGTCAGTAATTTTATTTAGAATTGAAACGCCTTCAAATCCTATTTTCTGTAATACTCAACAAAACAGTTCTTTCAATAACTGTTATAGCTCGAAAGTTACTGTCCGTAATATGAACAAAACCCGATGTCAATTTGTATGCCATTGGTATTTTTTATGAAACATTGGCAATGACCCGGTTTAAATAGCAAAATTCAAAATTCAAAATTCAAATAGCAATTTAGTTAAACATAGTTTTATGTGTTTGTCCTGCTCCATCACCCCATCACTCCACTACTCCATTACTCCAACACTCCATTATTCCATTACTCCAACACTCCACTACTCCATTACTCCAACACTCCACTACTCCATTACTCCAACACTCCATCATTCCATTACTCCAACACTCCACTACTCCATTACTCCAACACTCCATCATTCCATCATTCCATCATTCCACAATTCCACCATTCCATCTCCCTTAAATACTCTTTTCAATCGAAATCTCATGGATTTGCCTGAATATTTCCTCATCTTCCGGGGTAAATTCCATGTTGCGGCGGCCGTAAACAATGCGGGCAACCTCAATAGCTTTGTTGAGGTTATATTTTATTATACCCTGCGTCCCGCCCAAAGAAAATGATTTGATAAAATTCCTTTGGAAACCCGGGCCGTAAATGTTTGCGCTTGCCCCAACTACTGTTCCTGTGTTAAACATAGTATTAATGCCGCATTTTGAATGGTCGCCCATGATAAGGCCACAAAATTGTAAACCAGTTTTCACAAATCTTTCCTTTACATAACTCCACACCCTCACCTTTTAATAGGTATTTTTTAGGTTGGATGAATTGGTGTCGGCATCCAGGTTGCACCATTCGCCAATCACTGAATTACCTACGAAACCATCATGCGCTTTGTTTGAATAGCCGAATATCACCCTGGCCAATTTTGATATTTGATGCTTCCAGCTTTTGTGATTTTTTGCCTTCGGTAAGTGTTTTGAAATCGTTAGAGATGGCATCAGCATTTTTTGAAAATATATCCCACGGAAAATTAATTTTTTCAAAAGGTTTATCAAATGTGGTTTTAATGAATTTGTCTTCACCGGGATTAAATGCAATCTCCAAATCGTTGGCCTCAATTCGTTGGGCGAGGATTATGTCTCCTTGAACCAGCGATTCATTAATGACCAATCTACGGATTTTTTCAATCAATTCCCGATTGGGGATAACCGACCCGTTAATCAAAATCATTTCATCCCCGGTAGTTAAAGGGAATTTCTTACTGAGGCATCCCTGTGTCAGTGAGGATGTTTTTA
>NIVA01000122.1 GCA_002254335.1 Bacteroidetes bacterium 4572_114
TGGTTCAAAAGCTGTCAGACAGTTATTTTCCATATTACACACAGAACCTAAATTATTATATGTTTGACTTTTAATCTAAACTGTCTGACAGCTATTCACCCAAAGGGTCCAATGATTCAATGATTCAATGCTTCCCTCCTTATCGCATTGTCTCCTTGTCTCCTTAGATGATTCAATGGGTATCACCACTCCATTTCTCCATTTCTCCATTTTTCCTTTCCCCCATCACTCCATTTCCCCATCGTCCCCCCATCCTGTAACCTTCAAGGTCGATGCAGATGAACTGATAACCGGCAGCTTTTAGTTTTTTGACAATTGTTTCTTTCTTGTTTTTATCGTTCATTAATTCAAACTGTTCCTGTTGCAGTTCAATCCTTGCCAGATTGCCATGGCTCCTTAGGCGTGCCCCTTCAAACCCAAGCTGGAACAAATACCCTTCACCCTTTTCAATCCTTATCAATTCCTCCGGGGTAATTGTAATATCATAAGGTATCCTTGTTAACAGGCAGGCATAGGCAGGCTTGTCCCATGTGGGCAGGCCTAACCCTTTCGAAAGTTGCCGTATCTCTGCTTTAGTCAGCCCAACCTCCCTTAATGGGCTTATAACTTCCAACTCTTCCAATGCTTTCATGCCCGGCCTGTAATCGCCTTCATCATCTTTATTTGTCCCTTCAAGCAAATATTTAATGTTACGCTTTTTTGCTTTCGATTTGAGGAGGGTGAAAATCTGCTTTTTGCAAAGATAACACCGGTTTAAAGGGTTGTTGATTATGTTGTCAGGGATTTTGGTTTTTATGATTTCGTGTTCAACACCGGTTTGCTTTGCCCATTCTATAGCTTCGGTAATCTCCCAATCAGGGATATAGGGTGAGTTGACAGTATAAGCCACAACATTTTCGCCAAGTGCCTCCCGTGCGGCAGCCACCAAAAAAGTACTGTCAACACCTCCTGAAAAGGCAATGGCCACCTTGTTGAAACTTTTCAACAAATGGAGAAGGGCTTTGTATTTTTCTTTGTGTTTGTTGGTCATATTTTTGCTTTTGATTTCCCCCGAGCTTCGTGCGGGGTTATTCATATTTTGTCCTTCGGACAATAAAATTCCAAATAAACCTCTTTTACAGGAACATTGTTTTCTTCTGCCAACCTAACACAATCTTCATACTCCGGTTTTTGTTTGACTACTTCTCCATTTTGGAACGCCCGTTTAACCCTTGCTTTTCCATATTTAGTTTCCCTTTCAATAAAGTCCCTCACAAGTTCAGTTTTGTTTACCGGATAACTCCTAAAACCAAATGTTGAGGTTTCACTTATCAGGATTTCTGTAACAATCTCTTTGATGGAATCCTGGCAAAGCACACTCAACTTTGAGCCGTTCCTTGATTTTTTCATGATGATGGGCGTAATGAAAACATCATCGGCACCGGCTTTAAAAAGTCTGTTCATTACATATTCCAAAATTTCCGGGTTCATGTCATCAATGTTACATTCAAACATCGTATGCAACATCTTTTGTTCTTTTGTTCCTGCCAATTCCCCACCAAAAACCCTTAAAACATTAGGCACATCAGATTTCTTGTGGCCAATCCCATACCCGGTTTTAATTGTTAAAAAGTTTTCCTGGTTTGTAAATTCATCAACATTGCAGGCAAGTATCACCGCCCCGGTTGGTGTAGTGGCCTCAAATGGCTGGTTGCCGGTTTTAACAGGGATGCTTGTCAATATTTCGGAAGTGGCAGGTGCGGGGACAGGAAATATACCGTGGGCACATTTCACCATTCCACTGCCAAGCTCAATGGACGAAGAAAGGATTTTTTCAGGTTTAAAATAATCAAGGCAAATGGCAGCGCCCACAATATCCAGGATCGAGTCGATGGCGCCTACTTCATGAAAATGCACCTTTTTAATATCCATTCCATGGACTTTTGCTTCGGCTTCTGCCAGCTTTTGAAACATTTCCAGGCTTTTGTTTTTAACAGTATCATTTAATTTGCTGCTTTTAATAATACTCACAATATCTGATAAATGCCGGTGTTGGCCCTCACCTTTATCATCGTCAAGATTAATTTTAACTTTTGCCCCAAAGATGCTATTCCGCTCATCAGAAGTTATTTCGATGGTATATCCTGTTAGGTTAAGCTTTTTCAGTTCATTGATCAGGAAATCCCCGGGGACACCCAAATCAACCAGTGCAGCAAGGTTCATATCTCCGCTTATACCTGAAAAACAATCGTAATAAAGAACTTTCATGCAAATGTATTTTGATTAAAAAAAAGCTAAAGTAAACTAATTTAATTTGAAAAGGAGCAAATTTGAAAATTTGAAAATTAACGCCGCTTCGTGAGAATCTACAACCACGCAAAACAAACAACACCAATGCATAAGGAAAGAAAAAAGCTATCATCGAATTGCACATCAGCCCGTCCGTGATGAGAATTTTTAGCGGCAGCCCTCCCCCCCCATAGAAAAATTTTATATATTTGCTGAGGACTTGTTTATTTTTATGGCCGCAAGTTTTATTTTTGTCTTATCAACTAAATAACAAGAAATTATGAAAAAACTTTTACTTATCCTGCCTGTGCTTTTCCACGTTTTTATTTTTGCCCAAACAAAACCAATGAAAACCCCAATCGATCCTGATTTTCATATTTCGCCCATGGAATTGCAGGAGATGAAGGAAAATGGAATTGTACTGCCCCCAATAAGGCCGCTTCATGATCCGTATAAAAACTACACCTACCGGGGGCCGCGCGATTTTCCTGAAACTTATGATATGCGTGATTCATCGTGGCTAACACCTGTCAAGTCGCAGTCAGCGGGAGGGTGCTGGGCATACTCCACAATGGGCGCCGTCGAGTCCAGGCTTTTGATGTTAGGCTCAGGCACATACAACCTTTCGGACAACAATTTAAAATATTGCCATAAATACCTTCCCGAACGCAGTACAAACGGAAACCACTGGATGTCATCGGCATATTTTGCCAGGCGGTCAGGCCCCTATCTGGAGACCGAAGACCCATATCCCGGTGGCACTACCGGCCCCGAAAATTGCCCCAACGACCTGTCGGCACAGTTTTATGTCCACCAGTCGCGCTATCCGCCATCACAGGACATTAATGCCATGAAACAAACAGTTTTGGATTATGGGGCAGTTTGGAGCCTGCTTTATTGGAACAGCAACAATTATAACACAGAAGATTATACCTATTATTATAGCGGGACCCATGCAGTAAACCATGCCGGTTGTGTGGTTGGCTGGAATGATACACTAACCACGCCGGGCGGGGCCGGGGCCTGGATAGTTAGAAACACCTGGGGGCAAGGTTGGGGCGAGGGCGGTTATTACTACATTTCATATAACGATTCGCAATTTTTGAAATACAATAGCTACTGGCCCGAATTTATGGAAAATGAACCTAACACAACTATTTATCAATATGATGAAATTGGGGGGTACTGGAGTGTTGGGACACGGAACGAATTTGCCTATGGCTTGGTTGCTTTTGATGGCCCACCGGATGATATGGAGATTTCTAAAATCGGCACCTTTGCATTATATGCAGGGAGTAGTATCGAAATTATGGTTTACGATCATTTCAACAGTTCCCTGTCGGGCTTGCTGGGATTGAGGGACGAAGAGATAGTTGACTTGCCCGGGTATTATACTTTCGATCTGGATTCTCCAATTTTTATCCCGGCAGGTGAAGATTTTTATGTGCAGATAAAATACGATTCCAACGATCCTGATTTCGAATGGCCAATCCCCGTAGAAGATACTATTGCCGGCTATTCCGAGCCTGAAATTGAAACAGGCAGGTTCTGGATTTCATCTGACCCTGTTACCTATCCTACCGACTGGTACCAAACCGGGCATAACACCAGTTACCCCTGGGATTTATGCATAAAAGCATATACAACCAAAATAACAGCACCGAGGGTAATTACGGGTACTGTTGCCAACGTTTATACCAACCATGCTGAAATATCAACAAATGTTATTGAAAGCCAGGGGGATGCCGCCATCACCGTAAAGGGCATTTGCTGGAACCTCAGCGGAAACCCCACAATTGACGATGACACTACACACAATGGCACGGGCAACGGATCGTTTAACAGTGTTGCCATCGAACTGCAGCCTTCAACAAAATATTACCTGAAAGCCTTTGCCACCAATAGCTCCGGCACAGGTTATGGCGAGGGGGCCACTTTTACCACACCGGCCTGCGATGCTGAAATGACCGTGTTGAACAACCTCGACAACGGTTATGGGACGTTGCGCGAAGCTCTGGCCAATATTTGCGGCGGTGGCACCATCACCATTTCGGGTGATTTAGATGGGGAAACCATCGGCCTTACATCCGGCACTTTATACGTTGGCAAACCCACAACCCTCGATAACAGCAACCACACAACAGGGCTGACCATCAGTGGCCAAACGTTGTCTATTTCATCGGGCAACAGCCTCACACTGGCACCGGGAAGCAAAATCACAGTTTCGGGATCCCTACAAAACAATGCCGGTCAGGACGGCCTCAATATCCAATCTTCTGCCGAGGGGACTGCCTCGCTTATCCACAATACTTCAGGGGTACCCGCCACTGTGCAGCGTTACGTTGCCGGCACTTCGGCCTGGCACCTTGTGGCCGCGCCCGTTAACAATGCCACAGCAAATGTTTTCCAGGGCGAATACCTTCAATATTATACAGAGGCTTCGGCCACCTGGACAGATATTGAGGATCCCGGTGAAGGCATGGATGTGGCACAGGGATATGCTTTTTGGGGAACATCAGGTAAAGATGCGTTATACACTTTTACCGGAAACCTTAACAACGGAAACCTCTCAATAGGTACAACACAACTGTACGAAGACCCGGGCGACCACCAATATTATGGCTGGAACCTTTTGGGCAACCCCTACCCTTCCGCCATCGACTGGTCGTTGCTCGACGATGATTGGGGCGCAATTTACTACTGGGACCACCCCAACGACAGGTATGCAAGCTGGGTAAATGGCTCAGGCACCAACGGCGGTACGCAATATGTGCCACCTATGCAGGGCTTTTTTGTTAGTTCAACAGGAAACGACTTTGAAATTAGCAACACTGACAGGGCACATAATGGCACCTCGGCATATTTTAAAAACGGACAGCCATACCACATCATCCTGCAGGTAACAAACGGCGGTTACTCGGATGAGGTTTTTATCCGGTTCAGCAATGAGGCCACTTCAGGTTTCGACCGCCGGTTTGATGCCTGGAAACTGCTCTCGCACAACCAGGAAACCGGACAGCTTTATTCATTTTCGGGAGATAATAAACTTTCTGTAGATGTAAGGCCTGGGTGTGAAACTATCCAGCTTGGCTTCCGATCGGATAAAAATGCCGCTTTTAGTTTTTTGTTAAAGGAAATTGCCGACATCCCCGAAGCCATCCTCGAAGATACCAAGACCGGGACATTCCACAACCTTCAATCCGGTAGCTACGATTTTATATGGAATGTTACCGATAATGAAAAACGTTTTATACTTCATTTATATGCCGTTGGGATTGAAGAAACCCCTGCCGGCAAAAGTGATATTTTGATATATGCATCAGATGGATTTATATACATAAATGCGGGGGGACATGCTCCCCTGCAAAATAATGAGGCAGCGCATCATGTTGCGCTGGCCATCACAGACCTTACAGGGCGAATTGTTTTAAGGCAGGATATTAATCTTTCAGATTTAATATCCATCCCGTTAAATGTGAAAGCAGGTGTTTATCTGGTAACTGTAAAAAGCGAACAAGAAGTAAAGACGGAGAAGGTATTTATTAAATGAAAACATTAAAAAAAATCATCACAGCAGCAATCTTCATTTTCGCAATCAACGCCCTGCCCCTGCAGGCCGATGTCCCGCCGCCACCACCGCCGCCCGGCCATAACACCACGGGCAACGTGCCAGGCGGTGGCGCACCAATTGGCAGCGGCATGGCATATGGCCCAGACAACAATTTATGTAAACTACACCTCCGGTAACGATGCCACAGGCACCGGCAGTTCGGGAAGCCCTTACAAAACTTTTACTAAAGGTTATACCGTGGCTGCCAGTGGCGATATCCTGGACCTTACCGGGACATTTGACTGGACAAATACCGATGAAACTGGTGAAAACGAATATGGTGAAGGATATGATCTAACTAAAAACATCACAATTCAGGGGCAGGGAGCCGACCAGACTATTATTCAGGCAGCTTCAAGCATTGGAGATGAAAATGGAAGGATTTTTACTATATATGAATTTCAGGGTGTTTCTAATGTAACCATCAAAAATCTAACCCTAAGATACGGTGTGGCTCCAGATGGTTATTCGTCTCCTGGAGGGGCGATAGATATATATGGTGATGAGAACAACGTCTCTGTTACAATCCAAAATTGCTACATTCATGATAACAAAACATATTATACTGATGAGTATAATGTTGACGGGTTTGGTGGGGCAATAGAAGTTTATGATGCAACTTTGATAATAGAAAACTCTACATTAGCAAACAATATATGCAGAGGTGAAGGTGGTGGCGGTGCAATTCATATGGCAGGTAGTGGAGATGAATATGCTACACTTGAAATTACAAATTCCACAATATGCAATAATGAAAGCCCTACTGATGGCATAGGTGGTGGTGGTATTTTAATAGATGATGAATGCACTGTTACTATTACAAACTCCACAATAAGCAATAACAACAGTAATAACACAGATGGGGGCGGTATATATTTTGAGGGTGGTTTAATTTCAATAAAAAATACAATACTTGCCAATAATACAGGCAACAGCACTAATAATGATTATTACTACGGTGTAGGCACACTTACCGACAATGGTTACAATATTGTAGAGTATTCCGATGTGGCCGCTCACAAGTATCCTTTACAATACTAAATATAATGTAGCTGGCACATCATTTACAAGTTGGACAAAAGGTGGAAATACGGTTACAGGCAGCTTAAACGTCTCTTCAACACTTGCCGATAATGAAACCAATAATGGAACTAAGACCCTTGCATTATCAGTGGGCAGTTTTGCCATTAATACTGGCAGCAGCGTAGCAAACGGTTCTGTTTCAATTCCATCAACAGACCAACGGACATTAAGCCGTGTGGGCACTTATGACATTGGCGCTTATGAATATCAGGGGGTAATATGGGATGGTTCGTCAAGTACAGCCTGGAACACCACTGCCAACTGGACCGAAAATGCAATGCCAACAACATCAGTTGGTGCAGGAATACCCACAGGTTTATCTACCTACCCCGTAATAACACAGACTTCGGCAACACCTGCCCCTTGTAAAAACCTAGAAATAGCCAGTGGTGCAACTTTAACAA
>NIVA01000123.1 GCA_002254335.1 Bacteroidetes bacterium 4572_114
CACGCCCAATGGCGACGGGCTGAACGACGAGTTCAAACCCGTGCAGCGATACGACCTGGTGAGAACCTATCACCTGTACATTTACAACCGTTGGGGACAGCTCATCTTCGAGACCTCCGACATCAACCGGGGATGGGACGGCACTTACAAAAACCAGCCGGCAGCACAGGGCACCTACATTTACAAAATCGTTTACACGTCCCCTTCCACCGGCAACGAGCCACAGAGTGTGGCGGGGAGTGTGATGCTGGTCAGGTGACCCCCTTTAACCGGGGGCTTTCTAAAAAGTCAATTTTTCAGCTAATTTGATATAATAAAATCTTTGTGGTTCTTTGTGACTTCTCCGCAAACCTCTGTGTAACAGCTTTATATATTTGCGTCACAGAGATGCATAAAGTAAACACGGAGAAACACAGAGGACTTTTCAGGCAACAACCGTTACATGAGATTGGGCTATATTGAATTTGTATGTGGTATTAGATAATTATCTGATATTTGTGCCGGCAATTTATTTGGTACCATGGACAAAAAATCAAAAACCCCGAATCTGGAGGGAGAGGCAGGATGGATTGAAATAGATTATCCTGATATTTACAGGAAGGAAAAGTTTTTCGTGATTGGCGACCAGTCGGAAGACCGGTTAAAAGTAAAGTATTTTTTCCGGGACAGCGATCACCGGTTTTTTGGAAAAATCTTTTTCGGCAAAGCCACTCAGGGCCCTCCCGGACATGCCCATGGAGGTAGTATGGCTGCCGTGCTTGACGAAGCCATGGGGTTTTCGGCATGGATAATTGGATACAGCGTTGTTGCCGCCAGTATAACGATTGATTATCTGGAGATGCTGCCGGTTGAGACCGTGGTAACCGTTGAAGCATGGGTGGAGAATGTTGACGGGAAAAAGATAACAACAAGAGGCAAAATTTACATGGGGGATGTTGTGTTTGCAACAGGTGAAGGTTTATTTATCAACATACCCACCGAAAGATTCGGCGACATCTCACACTATCTTTATGACGTGCGAAAACAGACAAAAAAGCAGTAACCAACCATTGTTTTAGTAAGGTAAATGTCTAAACTTTTGAGCCATCTAAATGATTATTCTCGAAACACATATCGTCCCTGCCGGCACCTCCCGGATAAGGTTACTGGATTTTTGCCTGGAACACCTGCAAACGATCAGGTCGAGATCAGGCATAAAAAAAGCCATTAAAAAAGGCGAATTGTTGCTGGATGATCAACGGGCATCAGGAGCGGAATGGATAAAACCGGGGCAAAAAGTTATCCTGGCTGACAGAGAAGAAAACCCGCCGAAACCTTATGAAATGCAACTGAACATTGTATATGAAGACGACTACCTGGCGGTTGTGCATAAACCGTCCGGCATTCCGGTAAGCGGCAATAAATACCGGACAATTCAGAATGTGCTGTTGCATAACATCAAAAAATCACCACGGGAAGATGCGCTCAAGTGGCCGCAGCCTGTGCACCGGCTTGATTACGGAACTTCGGGGTTGCTGGTGGTGGCCAAAACCCGAAAAACCATTGCGGATACCGGTGAGCAATTTGAGAAGAGGCAGGTAAAGAAAAAATACATAGCGATAGTGATTGGGAAAACTGCAAAGGAAGGATTGATAACTGAAAAAATAGAAGAGAAAGAAGCCATTACCCATTTCCGTCTGATAAAGCTTGTCCGTTCCGTACATACCGATTGGTTGTCGCTGGTAGAACTGTCCCCCGAAACGGGCCGTACACATCAGATAAGAATTCACATGGCAGGCATAGGCCATCCTGTACTGGGCGATGAAAAATATGGTGCGAAGTTTAAGCTGTTAAAACACAAAGGTCTGTTCCTGGTTGCCACCGGGCTTGACTTCAGACATCCGGTAACCGGTAAAGAACTTTCATTTCATCTCGACATTCCTTACAAATTCGCCAAACGACTGGAAACGGAACAAAAGCGGTGGGAGAAATATTCTCAAACGACGCAGACATGATTCCCGTCTAATAACATAACCCTCGCAGTTTAATTTGCGTGAGTATTGGATGTCTGAATTTATTTTCGTTATTTTTGTAAAAAACAAAGCAATGAATAAAGTTGAATTTGTTTACTGGCAGGATGAAAATGTCTGGATTGGATACTTGAAAGAATATCCTGATTACTGGACGCAGGGGAAAACCATGAAAGAGCTAAAAGAAAATCTTAAAGATATTTATAACGAATTAGTGAGCGGTGCCATCCCCAATGTCCGTAAAACCGGTGAACTTGAAATTGCCTGATATTTCGCATGAAACGGAAAACATTAAAATCGGATGCATCAATAAATGCCTAACCTTTCTTTGTAAACAGCTTATCCATCTTGTATTTGGCTTCCACAAGCACATGATACATTGACGGGACGATGATCAGCGTCAGGAATGTGGCGAAGCCCAAACCAAAAATGACCGTCCAGCTCAGCGGCCCCCAGAAAGCCACGTTATCACCCCCGAAATAGATCTTCGGATTGAATGTGTTCAGGAATGAAACAAAGTCAATGTTCAGCCCGATGGCGAGGGGGAAAAGTCCCAGAATGGTCGTAATGGCTGTCAGCAATACCGGCCGCAAACGGGTCTTCCCGCCTTCGATGATGCAGCTTTTGGCCACATCCCTCGGGAGATTGGCTTTTTCAGGTAAACCAAGCTCTTTTCTTTTCCGCTGTTTCAACAATCCGATGTAATCGATCAGCACAATGCCGTTGTTTACTACCACTCCCGCGAGGGAAACAATACCGATGCCGGTCATCACCACAATAAAATCCATTTTGAAAGTGGCCAGACCGCCAAACACACCGATAGTACTCAATAAGACGGTAAAGATGATCATGGCCGGTTTGACGAACGAGTTGAACTGCGTAACCAGGATCAGTGCAATCAGAGCCACCGCGATCAGCAACGCTTTTTCAAGGAACGCCATCGACTCCTGCTGGTCTTCCTGCTCTCCGGTAAATTTATAGGTTACCCCGGCAGGTAATTTGAAGTTCTTCATGATCTTTTTCAATTCAACATTGATGCTGTTGGCATTGTATCCCTCGAGCACATTGGAATAAATGGTGATCACCCGGTCGCGGTCAATCCGGTTAATGGCGCCATAAGTGGAACTGTACGTAAAATCGGCAACTGCCGAAATGGGCACCTGGATAATTTTGCCGGATGACTGGCTCCTGAATGTTATCCGCTGGTTGATCAGGTCTTCCAGATTATAACGGTATTTATCGTCGAGTTTCATCCTGATCTTGTATTCGTCTTCGCCCTGTTTAAAATCCGAAATTTCTTTCCCGAATAAAGCCGTGCGGATGGCATCCCCAATCTGCGCCGTATTCAAACCGTAACGCCTTGCTTTTTCGCGGTTAATGTTCACCAGCAATTCGGGTTTGCCGACATCGAGGTCGATTTTCAGGGCTTCGATGCCCGGTATCCCGGATGCATTGATCACCGACCGGATCGTATCGGACAGGTACAACAGGATTTTAAAATCTTTCCCGTGAATCTCCAGGTTAATGGGTTTGCCGGTGGGTGGTCCGTGTTTCTTTTTCTCAACCGATACAATAACCCCCGGATACTGACCCACAAGATTGCTTTCCAACTGATGCTGAATTTTTCGCGTACTTTTCCCGTTCCGGTCTTCATATTCCACAAAATTGATCGTAACCAATCCTTTATTCGAGCCGCCCTGTCTCCCTGAAAAACCTGCATTCTCACCCACAGCGCCTTTTCCCACCGTGGTCAGCACAGAGGTAACAATATCCATATCAGGTTCGAGAATATTGAAAACCTTTTTTTCAATCTGACGCACAGCTGAATCGGTATAATCAATATCCGTATTGATGGGCATTTCCACCAGAATATTGATCATTTTCGGGTCGGGATCGGGAAAGAAAATAACTTTCGGATTGGATGAAAAGTAGAATATCATGGTCACGATCATCAGGATAAAAGTTCCCAGGATCAGCAGATAGGGTATCGTTCCTTTTAAAGCAAAACGAATGAATTTCAGGTAAGTGTTTTCGAGCCAGATCAACCCCACCCGCTGGAACCACATTGCCAACCGGGAAAGGAAAAGCATATCCAATAAGCCGATGAAGGCGAAAGCAAGCAGCAAAGTCCCCATCCAGTTTACTTTCAGCAAATAAAAAATCATGGCTGCCAATACAATAATAATGATCGCCCTTAAATACTTACGCGGTTTGGGTAGGACTACATTGGCTCCTTTTTTATAAAAGTCCTTGAACACCACCGGAACGAGTACCAGGGCCACAAACAACGATGAAGAGAGCACAATGATCAGTGTTTCGGGCAAATAGCTCATGAATTTTCCTACGATGCTGTCCCAAAACAATAACGGGATGAAAGCGGCAAGGGTTGTGGCTGTAGAGGTGATGATGGGAACGGCTACCTCGCCTGTCGCCTGGCGGGCAGCCTCCAGCTTGGAGTATCCCCGCTGGACATATCTGAACATATTTTCCGTTACCACAATGGCATTGTCCACCAGCATACCCAGCGCGAGGATCAGTCCGAACAAAACGATCATATTCACCTTGTAGTCCAGCAGCCCCATGATGAGAAATGAAAGAAACATGGACATAGGAATGGCCAGTCCGACGATCAGTGAATTCCGTGTGCCGAGGAAAAGAAACAGGATAATGATCACAAAGATCATCCCCATGATGATGCTGTTTTCCAGGTTACTCAATTGCAGCTTGACCGTTTCCGACTGGTCGTTGGTAATGGTAACCACAAGCTTTTCAGGCAAGGCGTTGTTGCTCTTTGCCTCTTTCAGTATTTTATTCACCTGGTCAATGGTCGAAAGCAGGTTTTCACCGCTTTTTTTCACGACCTGAAGCGTAACCACCGGCTGGTTGTTCAAACGCGAATAACTGTCGCGCTCGGCAAAACCGTAATCCACCCAGCCCACGTCTCTCAGGTAAACAATATTCCCTTTCTCGCTTTTGACAATGATGTTTTCAATTTCTTTCGGGTTTTTAAATTCCCCGGCCAGCCGCACGGTACGGCGTATCTTTCCCATTTTGATGTCGCCCCCCGACATGGAGATGTTTTCGCGCTTGATCGCATTTTCCACATCCGTATAGCTCACCCTGAGTGCACTCATCTTGAAAGGATTGAGATTGACTTTTACTTCACGGTCGGTGATACCGGTGATGTTGACTTTGGAAACCTCATAAATTGTTTCCAGTTCATCTTTTAACTCTTCGGCATAATCTTTCAACTCGTTGATGTTAAAATCACCGCTCAGATTAATATTGACCACCGGGAATTCCGACATGTCAATATCCGAAACCGAAGGGTCTTCACGAAGGTCGTCAGGCAGATCGCTTTTGGCTTTATCCACGGCATCCTTCACATCCTGCAATGCGGTTTTAATATCCACATCCGGCTGGAACTCAACAAATATGCTGGATGCATCCTGGCTGGACAACGAGGTCATTTTTTTGATCCCCTTGATGGATTCGATTTCCTTTTCAAGCGGACGCGTGATGAGGTTTTCAATGTCAATAGGGGGATTGCCCGGGTAAATCGTCTGCACCATGATGGTGGGGATATTTATCTCGGGAAACAACTCCTTGGGCCGGGTGATGTAAGAATACAACCCAAAGAGAAGAATGACCACGACCATCAGGTACACCGTTGTCTCATTCTTTAATGCCCAGTTGGATAACCAAAAGGTTCTGATCACTTTTTTATTGCTGTCGTTTTCTTTTTCCATGATCCTTCAGTCGTTTTTTAAAGAGATGGGGTAAGTAAAAAATTTCCGGTTGGATTATCCTGCAATCTCGATCAGGGTTCCGTCCGAGACATTGCTGTAACCGTCAATGATGACCCTGTCGCCCGGATTCAGTCCCGAAAGCACTTCACTGCTGGCACGGTACGACCTCCCCAGTTTGATGTATTTCTTCTTGGCAATCCATT
>NIVA01000124.1 GCA_002254335.1 Bacteroidetes bacterium 4572_114
GACTCCCTTCCCTTTTCCACCTGCCAAAGCGAAGCGGCGGACAGGGCAGGGGAAGGGTTGGGGATGGGGTCTTGATTCTGCCAATAAAAAGCCAGCTAAATAGTTACCAATATCTTCCAATATCAATATTTATTATTTTATGGACAGGCACTGAATAAGTTTTATATTTTTGCGCCAAATATGAAAACCATAAACATATGTTAATATGAAGAAGTCAAAAAAAGGAGTAGGGATATTTGAGCGGATGTTGAATTGGACAGAACGGGCCGGTAACGCACTGCCACACCCGGCCACGCTTTTTGCATTGTTTGCACTTTCTGCGTTGGTAGTGTCGGCTTTAGGCCATGCATTGGGCTGGGAAGTTATCCACCCGGGCACAGGGGAGGTTGTTAAAACGGTCAATCTTTTGTCACATGATGGCATTCACCGTATCCTGCTCGAAATGGTGGATAATTTTACTGGATTTGCACCACTGGGAATTGTGTTGGTGGCCATGCTCGGTATCGGAATTGCCGAACAGAGCGGGTTGATAAACGCCGTTATCCGAATGTTGGTCTTAAACTCCCACAAACATTTGCTGACTTTTGTAATTGTCTTTTCCGGCATATTATCAAATGTGGCATCTGATGTTGGATATATTTTGTTAATTCCGCTTGCGGGCGTAATCTTCCTCGCCGTGGGCCGAAACCCTATTGCAGGTATGGCAGCAGCTTTTGCCGGTGTCTCTGGCGGGTTTAGCGCCAATTTGGTTTTGGGCACCGTTGACCCTTTGTTGGCCGGGTTGTCTCAGGAAGGGGCCAGGATACTTGACCCTGCATATGAAGTAAATCCTACCGCCAACTACTACTTTATGGTTGCATCCACCTTTGTCATTGCCTTTGCGGGCACATTTGTTACCGAAAAAATTGTGGAACCACGATTGGGTAAATTTACCGGTGTGGTTGAAGAAAAGGACAAGTCGTTCGATAAACTTTCAAAATTAGAGAAAAAAGGCCTTTTGATGGCTTTGCTCACTTTTATAGGTGTCACAATTATAACCCTTATCGGAATAATCCCCACCGACGGTTTTTTTAGGGGGAGCGATGGGGGGTTGCTCACCTCACCTCTCATCCGGGGCGTAGTTGCAATGTTGTTTCTCGTGGCCAGTGCCATGGGCCTTGCTTATGGTTTTACCACGGGGGCTTTTAAAAATGATGGGGATGTTATGAAAGGGATGGCCGCCTCGATGAAAACACTGGCCACTTACCTCGTCCTGGTATTTTTTGCAGCTCAGTTTGTGGCTTATTTCAAATGGAGCAATTTAGGGATTATCCTGGCTGTTAACGGTGCCAACCTCCTCATGTCAGCCGACATAGGGCTAATCCCTTTGATGATCCTATTCATCCTGCTTGCCGCCGCCATTAATATGCTCATGGGAAGTGCATCGGCCAAATGGGCCATCCTTGCACCTATTTTCATCCCCATGTTTATGATCATGGGTTATTCGCCCGAACTGTCGCAGGTGGTATATCGCATCGGCGATAGTGTAACGAATGTTATCTCCCCCATGATGAGCTTCTTTGCCCTTATCATTGCCTTCGTCCAGAAATATGATCCAAAAGCAGGTATCGGGACAATAATTGCCACCATGGTCCCATATTCCATTGTTTTCCTGGTTTTATGGATTTTACTCCTGGTGGCATGGCTCACTTTAGGGTTACCGCTTGGCCCCGATGCAGGGATTCACTATACGTTGCCCAAATAGAAATTTGAAAGGTAACCACAAGGTTGAAACATAAAAATGCTATGAATCAAAGTTTGAAACAAGTTTTTTTTTTGGGCGGCTGAACCGGGCTTTCCGTTATACACGGCTTGCACCGGCTGTATTTTTGTAAGTGGTACGGGGTCTTCCTTCGTCAGCCTCCGCCCACTAACAAAAATATCAGCCGCTGCTTCACCGGGGTACCACTCCAATCCCTGCCGCTGTGTTCCACGTTCAAACTATTTCTTACAATGGAAATATCCCCTTTCTAATTTTTGCTCTAAATAAGGGATACTGATAATATTTAGTGGAATTTAGTGTTTTTGTGTTTTATTGGAGAAAATAATGAGTCTGGTCTAAAAAGCTGTCAGACAGTTATCTTCTATATTGCACACAGAAGCTAAAGTTTTATATGTCTGATTTTTAATCTAAACTGTCTGACAGCTATTCACCCAAATATTTGCTTTTTAAATTGAACTCAATAATAATAATCAAAAACAAAAGCTGTCAGACAGTTATCTTCTATATTGCACACAGAAGCTAAAGTTTTATATGTCTGATTTTTAATCTAAACTGTCTGACAGCTATTCACTTAAATATTTGCTTTTTAAATTGAACTCAATAATAATACTCAAAAAATGGATTTAAAAATAAATGATAAGCTCTTCCTCGTAGGAGGGGCAACGGCAGGTTTTGGCAACGCGGTGGCCAGGGCTTTGATTGCAGAAGGTGCAAAAGTTATTGCAGTGGCCCGAAATGCCGAAAACCTAAGCAATTTCACATCACAATTCCCCGAAAACATTGAAGCCATAAATGGCGACATCACCGATTCGGAGATTATTACGGAAATTGTTGAATATATTGGCGACAGGAAACTTGATGGTATTTTGGTAAATGCCGGCGGGCCACCTGCAACATCCGCACAGGAGACAAACCTGGAGGATTGGGACATGGCATATTTTTCGGTGGTGCGCTGGAAAATTGACCTGACCTTGGCCCTGCTCCCAAAATTCAAATCACAAAAATATGGGCGCATTGTTTTCGTGGAAAGCGTTTCGGTGAAACAGCCAATTGCAAACCTCGTGTTAAGCAACTCCTTTAGGATGGCCGTGGTGGGGTTTGTAAAAACACTTTCGCAGGAAGTCGGGAAAGAAGGGATAACGCTAAACATCCTGGCGCCCGGCTATCACGATACCGAAGCAGTAAAACGTGTGCTCCAAAAAAAGAGTGAGGTGGGAGGGGCTTCTTACGAAGATGTTCAGAAAAACATTGAAAATAGCATCCCTGTCGGCAGGATGGGCAACCCGGATGAATTTGCCTCTCTAACAATTTGGCTGTTGTCCCCACATTCGGGCTACATCACCGGGCAAACCATTAGTGTGGATGGTGGGATGGTATCTGGAAGTTTTGGGTAGGGATGAATGGGAGCAAGTTAATTTTTATCCGTGCTTTTCTGCGCCTATCTGCATCCGCTTTTCCCCGATACTATTTCAGACGCTGATTTACACTGTGGCACGCAGACCTCTTTTTGTTTTTTATCCGTGCTTTTCTGCGCCCATCCGCGTCTGTCTTTACCCCAAACTAATCTACTAAAATTAAAACGGCAAATCGTCACTTGGTTCGGGAGGGATATCTTCCAATGTATGTGGTGGTGCTTGCGATACGGGGGCCGACATTTTTTCTATCTTCCATGCTTCAAGGTTGTTAAAGTAATTTACCTGTCCGTCTTTTTCCCATCTTCTTCCACGGATGTTAAATTGCAGCTTTATCTCTTCGCCAATTTGAACACTGTCCAGGAGTTCGCAACGATCCTGTGTCAGCTGAAACTTTGGGGTATCGATAAATTCATTGCCGCCAACATCTTTTCTGATTTCAATAACAAATTCCCGCTTTCTGAACCTTTCGGTAACTTGTACAGAATCGTACTTCTCGATTATTTTTCCTGTAATTTCAAAACTCATTTTAATTTAGATTTATGATTAATATTTTTTATTGGATTATCTCTCAATTAGAAACCGGGCGCAAATATATGGAAAAATGGAAAAATGGAACATTGGAAGAATGGAAAATTGGAAGAATGGAAGAATGGAAAATTGGAATGCTGGAAAGTTGGAATATCTACAAGGAATCCCTATGGTCGTTTGGAAAACTCTAATTAAAACAGTTAGCAAGTCTTTCCTTTTTCCCTTTTTACTTTTCCCTTTTTCCTTTCCCCTTTTTCCTTTTTTCCACTTTTTCCTTTTTCCTTCTTCCTTTTTCCTTTCCACTTTTCCCTTCTTCCTTTCCCCTTCAAACCATCTCACCCCAATTTCCCCTGATAGTTTGGTGTTTCGTTGATTCTGTCAAAATTTCATGGAAGGCATCAAGGGGGATGGTTTCTGCCCCCAGGCTCCGCATATGCGGGGTATCTTGCTGGGCATCGATAACCATAAAATCCCATGATTTCAATTTCTCAACTAAGTAATAGAGTGCCACTTTTGAAGCATCCGGCATTTTAAAGAACATCGATTCCCCGTAAAAAACCCTGCCCAAAGAAATTCCATAAAGCCCGCCCACTAACCGGTCATCAAATTTTATTTCAACTGAGTGGGCAAATCCTTCCCGATGCAGCTTAATGTATGCTTCTATCATCTCCTTGCAAATCCAGGTATCTTGTTGCCCAAACCTTTTTGCCACTGCACATTGCCGTATGACCCCCTCAAAATTTTCATCAAAAGTAACAGCGTATTTTTTGTTCCTGATGCTTTGTTTTAAGGATTTTGAAACCCTGAGCTTTTCAGGAAACAGGACAAGCCTGGGGTTGAGCGACCACCATAAAATTGGTTCGCCTTCGTTGAACCAGGGAAAAATGCCATTGGCATAAGCCAGCAGCAGACGGTCGGAGCTAAGGTCACCACCAATGGCCAGCAAACCATCATCTTCGGCCTGGCTGGGATGTGGGAAAACTAATTCGTTTGTCAGTTCAAATACAGGCATGTAAGGTTGATATTGATGGCACAATAATTATTTGCAAATAAACCAATAAACGGGGAAAGACAAAATCTAAAAATCAAAGCCCAAATAAATTCCAAATTTGATCATTGTATCCTGGGATTTTTTGTCCAATTCTTTATCCACGAGACCTTCCAGGTTTTAATTCAGGAGCACGCCGGTATTTTTAGGATCACAGGAAGATGCCCATGGCTGGAAACCTGGAAGGTCTTTGTGCAATCCGATAAGTTTAAAACAGGTTCTAAAAATCTGTTAGATATTTCTAAACCAGACTCTTTTCATTCCAATCAATCATTATTGGAGCACCAGTTTTTTAGTTGATGTTCCTATTGATGTTTCTATTTGCACAAAGTAAACCCCTTTCCCAAAGGTTGAGGTATTTATCTGTAACAACTTATCGCTGGTAGCTTTATCAAAAACTATCCGGCCAAAGTTATCCACAATCAAAATGTGTGTAATGTTCATGTTGGATCCTATGTTTACGAGGCCGGTTGCAGGATTTGGGTACATTGCTAGGTTAACTGCATTAATTTCATTAACAGAGGTAATAAGGGAAAATGGATCAGAAAATGATTCACACTCATCGTAAACCGCTGAAACCACCCAGGAATGTGTTCCAACAGGCACATTATAATCAATGTATCCGGTAAGCATAATGCTATCGGCAATTAGTATTTCATCCCTGTAAACGTTATAGTACAATAATTCATTCACTGTACCGGCCCATTCGGGGTTTTTGGCTATTGGCATGAAGCCTTGTGCCGGCCCGTTGCCATCATCGTCGGTACCATCGTCCCAACGGATCGCCCCGTCAACCGTTGCAGGTGCTTCCCACGACAGGTTGACCGTAAATGCAGGTGATTCATAACCTTCGAGATCAGTTGGCGGGGGCAATGGACAATCATCGTTAACAGTCAATGTAACCGGTACTTCAATAGTTGGAAAAATTATATCGTTGGAAGCGATAATAATAGTGGCATAATAAATGCCTTCATCAAGGCCATCACTATTAACCATTACACTAACATCATCCACTTCGCCACCAGGGACTGAACCTGTGGAAGGATCAACTGACAGCCATTCAACCGGATTTTGTTTAGTTTCCATTTTAGCAACGTATTGGATTGTCATAGAGTAATCAAGTAATCCAAAGCCCTGGTTGCCAATTTCCATAATAGCATCATCCATACCTCCTATGTAAACAGTAAATTCGAAGCTGTCA
>NIVA01000125.1 GCA_002254335.1 Bacteroidetes bacterium 4572_114
AAATATTTAAAGATGCATTTTGTGCAATATGTGATATTTCTTTGGTAAATACAATTTTTCCCTGCATATCAAAAATCCTGACTTCGGTTACTCCGGTTTGATGGGGGAATTTTAAATATACTTGTTCGCCTGCCGGGTTGGGGTAAACATAAATTTGATTTTGCCGGGGCTGTATGTTTTGGGTACCCACACCGGTAGTGTCGATGGTGATGTGCAACGGCTTTCTCCACATGTTATATGGCACCAGGGTATTTACTGCTTCGCATTCGTACATTCCGGCATCATCAATGGTGATGTTTTCCAGATGTAAGGTGTCGGTGTCTAAGCTTATGTATTCCATATGCTGACTGTTTTTTAACCAGTAATATAAAACATGTTCTCCGCCCGTACCTGCATATATGCTGATGCTACTACCGGGGATCAGTACTGTATCTATTTCTTCCATCATTGTACTCTGGGGTTCAAAATCGAACGTACAATAATTACCATTAAGATACATTAGGTAATGGGGTTCCAAATCCTCGAAGCGAAGATCGTTGAAATCGAGCGTGAAGAAGTCAATCATATAATTGAATTGCGCATCGGGCAAAGAGGTAAAATGATTGTTTGAAATATCTAAAGAGGATATATAAAAGGATAATTCACCCCATTCGTCGGGGACAGGCCCACTAAACAAATTATTTGAAACATTGATACTGATAATGTCCCATTGCAATGGATAAAACAAATTACTGAGGTATACGGGAAGTTGACCTGAAAGTTGGTTGTGTTGCAAACACAATAATTCAAGATTTTCAAGATACGTAATTTCCTCAGGTATGGTACCTGTAAGAAGGTTGTTATTCAACTTAAGCCATTCGAGGTTTTCCAGATTGCCAAGTTCAGGTGGTATAATGCCCGTGAGTTGGTTATCGTGCAAGTCCAGAAATATCAGGCTGTCGAGATTGCCTATTTCGGGGGGGATGAGGCCGGTAAGGTTGTTTTCTCGTAGTGAAAGATTTCTAATTAAAGTACAATTCCCAATACTATTTGGAATCGTTCCTATTAAAGAACAATTCCCAGTACCAATTAATCTTAATTGCTGAAGATTTCCAATTTCTGCAGGTATCTCACCGGTTAACCCAGGATTATTACCGGGTACAAGCTTTTGGAGTGCAGTTAAATCACCTATTTCTGAAGGTAGATGGCCAGTTAAATTGTTAAATGAAAAATTCCCGGCACTTCCCAATTCAACCACCCTATCCCCTTCCACTGTCACCCCGTACCATGTACCCACCGGCCCGGTGAGCCAGTTGGCGTTGTTGTCCCAGTTGGGGCCGCCGGTGCTGTTGTAAAAGGCTACCAGGGCGAGGGAGTCCAGGGCGAGGGAGTCTTGTTGTAATACCTGGGCGGGGGTGGTGCTGCAATTAAGTAAAACAATTGCAAGGAGTGTTGTTAGGAATAGTATTTGCTTTTTCATGTTGTTTAAATTTTTGTAAAAAATTGAATTATAGTCGGTAAGCTCTTCTCTACATCTTATACATCCACTCCGGGAAGTTAAGAAAAGAGATGTAGCGCCTTGTGTAAATAAGAAGGATATGCGTGCGCACAAGCTACGGGTTGCTGAAATTGGGAAATGATATGTTGGGGCCATAATCATTTTTTATTATTGGTTAACCGAGCGACAAGCTTAATATAATTAATTTGCAATTCCAAAAGGTTTAATTTGTTAAGAGATGTTAATTCCCTGTTTTCCAAGTTAACGGCAGGGGCGAGCAAGGGAACGGCAGGTTTGACTGAACGAACGTTTTTTAAAGATTGTATATTTAGAATGGATATGGATTGCAGGGGTAGGGTGCAACCTTAAACCGTTAATGCATGCAATGGTTTAAATCCCTGACCAAAGGAAATTTATCTCGCTGAAAGCGGAGGGATTGCATCCCTTCCATGTGGTGATTATGTAAAAATGTTGACTGTCCAATATAGATCTTACATCAAAAATCAACAAACATGTCCGTACGACCGTAGGTCGCCCGTATGGATGGATCGTTAATCATCAATCCAAACATCTTATGAAATCTTCCTAACAAAAAGTTGTAAATTGTGATATTGTATAACCCTTATGTTTTCCCCTTTGTCGATGAAGCCCGATTCGGCAGTGGCATCGTAAATATCTTCACCGATTTGGATTTTGCCTGAGGGCCTCAACACGGTTTTGGCAATGCCTTGTTTGCCCACCATAATTTGATAACCGGCAACTGCAGAAGTAAACCCTTCGGTTTTTTCCTGCGTAGCGGCTAATGCCAGTTCACCAAAAACAGTTGTTGTAAACAGTTTTCGGCTAAGGTAGAAAGAGAGTATGAGGGAAAAGAAGGTAGCAATTATAACGATAAAAAAGGCAGAAACCAGTTCACCTAATGGGAAAGAGGAAAATTCAAAACCTATATTGCCAACCATGCTCAGGGCCAAGCCTGTTACAATAAGGATGATGCCCGAGATACCCGCAACACCAAAGCCCGGTATGGCAAATATCTCGACGGCAACCAATATAACACCTACAATGAAAATAATGATCTCCCAATTGGCCGCGAGGCCTTCGATATAAAGTGGCGCAAAATATAGCAAAGCCGCCAGTATGGATGCCCCGATGGGGAAACCGATGCCCGGTGTCTGTAGTTCGAAATAAATACCGCCCATGATGACCATTATAAGGATACCAGAAACAACGGGGCTGATGAGGAAGCCAATAATGCGGTCGGTTGACGATAGTTCGTGCCTTACCATTTTGTGGTTTTTTATACCGGCTTTTTCGAGCAAATCATTCAGGCTTTCGGCAGTGCCCTCACAAAATTTATTTTCAATGGCCTCTGAAGTGGTAAAGGTGATAACCTGCCCCGAGTCGCTAACACCGGGGATATAAATCCTTGGGTCCACCATGCCTTCTGCAATTTTTGGGTCGCGCCCTTTGGCTTCGGCCGTCGATCGCATCATCGAGCGCATGTACGATTGATATTTGTCGGGCAGTGCTTCGCCGGTCTGGTTGACCACTGTTGCAGCACCAATACTGGCGCCCGGGCGCATATAGATGCTGTCGCAGGCAATAGAGATCAAGGCCCCTGCCGAGGCTGCATTATTATCGATAAAAACCCATACCGGAATCTTGGATTGGAGAATGATCGTCCGGATTGAATCTGCCGATTCCAGCATCCCGCCATAGGTGTTCATGTGTATCAAAATGAGATCTGCCGCAGTATCACTGGCAAGTTTAAAGGCATTTTGTGTAGTGTGCAATACCGGGGGCGCAATCTCCTCTTTGATGTCGAAAGTAAAGACCCTGTATGTTTTAGGATTGTTTTTTTCATCCGCCAAAAGCGGTGCAACAAATCCAACTATTAAACATAAAATGATGGCTGTTATTTTGGTAATTTTTTTCATCCCTTTGTTGTGCGTGTTTGGTATTTTCATCAGTAAATCAGATGTTGGTAATCAGATGTTGGTAATCAGATGTTGGTAATCAGCAGTCGGCAATTGGTAATCTGTTATCGGTCTTCCAACTTTCCCCTTTCCATTTTTCCCTTTTTCCTTTTCCCCTTTTCCCCTTTTCCCTTTTCCTTTTTTCCTTTTCCTTTTCCCTTTTGATTTCTGTCATCCGTCACCCGACCTCCCCCTACTTGTCGTCTTGTTGTTTGTGCATTTTGCGGTACAGGCGTTTCCAGGCGCGGCGGTTCCAGTAATGGCGCTTCCAGTATTTCCCCCATTTGATGTTGGTCCACATGCGTTCGTGCAGATAATAAAACAGGATTTTGGCCACGAAATCAACGATGGTAATAAATGTTGCTGTCTGGATTACCTCGTCGAAGTTCTTTTCGGAGTAGCGCCTAAAGATGATGAAGGTGATTAAGAATGTGGTTGCTGATGCAATTATCCTCCAACTGAAGGCTTTCAGGATACTTCTGACCGGACTGTCTTTGGTCTTTTCGATCTCCTTAATGATGATCCCCTCACTCTTATCGTTCTCATCTATGTTGTATTTCTTGTCCATTTAAGCCTTTTAGTTGATAGAATATCAGTACAATATTAAATAAAAAAAATAGTCAGGCAAAATATTTTTTTATTAATTGCATGAACTCATTGTAAACCTTATCATTGGTTGCCACAATTTCTTTTCCGAAGATATAGTTTTCCCCTCCTGAAAAATCGCTTGCCTTTCCGCCTGCCTGTTTAACGATGAACGAACCTGCTGCCACATCCCAGGGGCTAAGCCCGTATTCGTAAAATCCCTCGAACCTGCCACATGCTACATAAACTAAGTCTATGGCGGCCGAACCGATACGGCGTAGGCCATGGCTGTTTTTCATCAGGAAACGGAATACATCAAGGTATTGCTCAATCTTCCTGTAGTCGTGGTAGGGGAACCCTGTAGCAAAGAGGCTGTCGTTGATTGTTGTCGATTTGCTGACCTCAATGACTTTTTTGTTTAAAAATGCTTTGCTGCCCTTCCAGGCGTAAAAACACTCATCGAGGTTGGGTTCATACACAACGCCGGAAATCACTTTTTCTTTTTCAGTTAAGGCAATACTTATCGAATAAACCGGCAATCCATGGATGTAATTCGTTGTGCCATCCAAAGGGTCGATCACCCAATTGTACCGGTCGCTGGTTTTTGCCCCGGGGCTTTCCTCGGCAATAAAACCTGCTTCCGGTAAAATTTTCTTCAGTTCCGCCATCAACCGCTTTTCGGAAGCTTTGTCAATGTAAGTAACGAAATTATGCAAACCTTTACTTTCAATTTCGGTGGAATTTAATTTGTTTATCTCCTCTTTGAGGTATGTCCCCACCGTGCGGGCAAGCTCACAAACCTGCGTGGTCAGTTGTTGAAGGTCAATATTTTTGGTCATATTGTTTTTGGTTCATTGTTAAACAGTGGTTTTTTTTAAGCAAATAATAAATGGGTCCGGTGTAAAAAGCTGTCAGACAGTTATTTTCTATATTACACACAGAACCTAAAGTATTATGTGTCTGACTTTTAATCTAAACTGTCTGACAGCTATTCACCCAAATATTTACTTCTTAGACTAAACTCATAAATAACAAAACTTGTCCGTATGGATAAAACTCAATATTCAAAATTCAAACATAAAAAGGACAACACTGATAACACATTGATTTAAAGAGGTATTATAAGATATGAGTTTATTATTTTTGAACACTTTTTTTTTTGAATACTTTGTATTTTTAAAATTTATTATTTGCTATTTGCCGTTTCTATCCGGATCCAATAAAATTTCAGCATTACCTTTTATTTTACAATATCAATCCATTATGGGGTTTTGCTTGCTGTACCGTTTACTGAAATAAAAAATACCAGCAATTCCCGTCAGCATAAGTAAAATTGCGATAACCTGTGCCTGGGTTGTTTCGAAACCCAATAGATTGTATTTGATGTTTACCCTGATGTTTTCGATGATAAATCTTTCGATACCATTTAAAATGAGGTAAATGGAGGCCAGCATTCCGGGAATGGCAATTTTTTTTCTGATAAACCATAATATCAGGAAAAACAAGGTGCAGATTGTGGTTTCGTAAAATGGTGTTGGGAAAACGGGCTGGTGCAGCGCATGGCAAAATTTCCCGTCGCACCCGGGCAACAGGAGGCCCTCGTTCAATACATTGTGGGGATAGTTGAACGCCCACATCCAGTTGGGCAAAAACGAAAGCCACTCCGGTTTCGGCTCAAGGTTGGGCACGCCCCAGCAGCCGTCGCCCGAAAGCTGGCAGCCAATCCGGCCAACGGCATAGGCAATCATAAGGGCAGGTGCCGCAACATCTGCCATGACCGGCCATTTTATCTTATTTCGATTTCCGTAAACCCCAACAGCAAATGCAGCTGTTATCAGGCCACCATAAAATGTTAATCCGCTAAACGAAAATAGTGTCCCCAGAGGATCCCTGAAAAAATCCCCTAAGTGTTCGGCCATATCAAAAAGCTTAGCGCCAAGTATGCCCGTAAAGGCGGCGATTAACACAATTGACGGTGTAAGCTGTTCGGCCGGCACTTTTATCTTAACCTCAACAGGTTTGTCGAGTTTTACCTTGCGGATATTCCAATAGGACCAGCCTACCGATAAAACCATTAAAACCAATCCGCCAATAATGCTTCCTTGTGTTGATAATAAATAATCTTGTGGGTTTTCGGTAAAACTGTGATAATTTAGGATGATCCCCATAATTTTAAACCCAATAACAAAATAAAGTAATCCTGTCAGGGCCAGTTCGCCCGCGCTTGGGGCTTTACCTTTTATTACCGTTTTTTCAAGTGTAGGGATGATACCTGCTTTGGCTTTTCGTTTAAGCTCGAAGTAAACAAACATGCCGGCGGTTACGAATGCCGAGGCAACAAAAAAGCCATAAGTTTGTATTGGCAGGATGATGTTGGTGCCGAACAATCCGTTTATTAAGTCGCTGAACCTTGGGTACATTTTTTAAGTTTGAAGTTTGAGTTTGCAAAGGTATTTTTTTTAAATGCTCCGCAAAAAAACTTATTTTTGTAAATGGCTTCAAGTTCATCTATTAGAAAACACCAGTACGATATCAGAACAACAAAAATAAACACTGAAAATGCAAACACAGGAAATATCTAAAAATATTGAACAATCACTAGGGCAACTGAACCCATATCAGCAAATGAAACTTTTAGAATTTATTGAATTAATGACATCATATAGAAAGAAGGGCAAAGGAGACTTATTAAAGTTTGCCGGGGCTATCGAACAATCGGAGCTTCAACTAATGAAGGATGCAATAGCAGAGGGCTGCGAAAAAATTGACACCCTGAAAACAAAGAACTGATTTTTTTAGCGATAATTATAAATACATGATAATGATAACAGACCAGCTTATAAACAGGATAGAAATCAACCCTGGGGTTTTAGCAGGAAAACCGGTGATCAAGGGTACCCGGCTTTCGGTGCAATACATTTTGGGGTTGTTGGCTTCGGGGGCAGATATTGATGAAGTTTTGACGGAGTATTCAACATTAGGCCCTGAAGATATCCAGGCTTGTTTGCTGTTTGCTTCCAATAAAAACAATTCGCATAATTATATCCAGAAATTAATCAGGGGAATGCTGTTTTAATTACAGATTGTCGAAAAAACTTATTTTTGAGCTATATTTGTTTCCTGAATAATCCACAATGTTGGCACATCATTGGAAGTTAACAAAAATAAAATAAATACTATGACCACAGAAACACATATTCGAAATCAAATTACCAAACAAGTACAAAGGATACCACCGTACAAGCTAAATGAACTAATAAAATATTTGGACAAACTGGAACAGGAAGCTAACAAAAGAAAAAGGTATTATCGTATGCCGGGGTATGGGAAAAAATGGATGAAGATATTTTTAAAGAATTTACAGATGATTTTATTGCGAGAAGAGAGAAAACCCATAGGAGGCACCATGAATAGAGTTATGATTGACAAACAATTGGAAGATAACAAAAGTGGAAATATTATGCAAAGAGAAAGAACAACAGATGAGATAATTATCAGGCTTCCATCCTATACAAAATTAGAATCGATTGAAAACCTGCTTGATTACCTTGCATATAGTGAAGCAACATCACGGTCGGAGGCTACACAGGAAGTAATTGATGAACTTGCAAAAGAGGTGAAAAACGGTTGGTGGCAACAAAACAGAGACAGGTTGTTTAACTGAAAATAATTGTTGAAATACAAAAATAAATACTCTAAATATTATTTAACACTTCATACTATGGAACAAATGATTAATAGGATTACAATGAATCCTGAAATATGTCACGGAAAACCAACAATAAGAGGGCTAAGGTATCCGGTTGAAAATATGTTGGAATTACTTGCTTCTGGTATGACAATAGAGGAATTACTGGAAGATTACCCTGATTTGGAAAGAGATGACTTTCTTGCGTGCCTGGCTTATGCCTCAAAACTTTAATCTTCCCCTGAAGAATAAAACAAGTGATATGGAAATAATCCAACTGGCAGATAGAGAAAACAGGATTGTAATTTCAAAAGATATTGACTTTCTTAATTCACACCTAATAAAAACACAGCCTAAGAAATTAATAATGGTAAAAACCGGAAATATTCCCAACAAGCCATTGATAGAGATTTTTAATAAAAACCTGGATTTAATAATCAAAATGCTTCAAAGAGGTGATTTGGTAGAAATAAATCAAAGTTTCATTGCTGAACGTAAAAAGTAAAAAAGAATATGACTGCTTAAAGAGAAAAACAATTGTAAAATGACATAACAAAATATTAAAACTAAAATATAAAAAGCGTTAGCTTTTATTCTTGCGGCTGTTCTTATTTGTGGGTAGGGTTTTGCGAGAACCTCAGATTCGGATAAGTTACAGTACCCACGCTTTTTTTTGTGCAATAAATTAATCGTCCGTTGGGGGCTGGGGGCAATCATTAAAATCTTAATCTCTTATGAAAAAATAAATTTCATTTTTAACAGTTTTGGCAATGTTTTTTGCCTTTAATGCCGCAGCCACCGTATGGTGTGTAAACAACAACACTGGCGTGGATGCCGATTTTAGTAACCTGCAAACCGCAATTGATGCTACTGCTGTATAACCATTTGATATACCCTCTATGTTGAGGGAAGTAGTTCCAGTTATGGACCTATTAATATTAACAAACCTTTGGTTATAATAGGCACTGGTTATTTCTTAAATGAAAACGACTCAGCCCAGGCAAATGAATATCCTTCTAAAATCAATACTGTAATTTTTAGCGATGCGGCGGAGGGTTCCATTTTAAAAGGATTTGAACTCTATTATTCTGCACCTTATAGCGTCCAAATTTCAGCAAACAATATCACATTTTCAAGAAACCGAATTAGAAATCATTATTATAATAGTAGTCCTCAAGGAATTTCAATAATTGCTGATAGCCTGATTGGTATTGTTATTGAGAATAATTACATAGAGGTAAGATGTAATAGCCCTTATACATCTTATGCCATTTATTCAAATAGTAAAGGATTGAACTTATCAATAAATAACAATTATTTGTCCGCCTATAGAAACAATTATGATTTAGGAAAGGCAATTTATTTGTCTGGACAATCAGGTACATATTCATTTGCTAATAATGTGCTTAACGGCAATTTGTCTTCACACAACGGAGCATATTTAAATAATATTCTATTAGATGGATCAGCGTCAGGGACCAATAATTTCTATTATTTTAATCTTTGCAATAGTACTCAATTCGGCAATGACTATGGCAATCAGCAAAATGTGAATATGAGTACTGTCTTTGTCGATCATACGTCAGGTGTGGACAATGGATTAATTCTGGCACCCGGTTCACCTGCCATTGGAACCGGATTTGAGGGCGTTGATTGTGGTATCTTTGGCGGGAATAACCCGTATGTGTTATCTGGCATACCAACCATTCCTTCCATTTTTGAGATAACTCACACCGGTATCGGTTCGGTGGCGACGCCAATTCAGGTAAATTTCAAGGCCAAATCGAACCGTTAAATCATGGAAGCAATAAAAACAAATTTTAAGTATGTGCTGTGCTTGTGGCTTTTGTTTATGGGCTTTTTTGGTTTTAACCAAACTTTTGCCCAATTGCCATTGCTTTCACAAGCAGAGTACTTTTACGATACCGATCCGGGCTACGGAAATGGCATCAATATACCAGTTGAGTCAAATTCTATAATTGATGTAACTTTTGAGATGGATGTCTCCGGGCTTTCAACAGGTTTCCACAAAGCATATTTCCGAACAAAAGACGAAAATAATGTTTGGGGTCTTACCAATGTGATAGACATTTATGTTGGGGAAAATCAACAAAACCCCCAACCTTTACCGGAAATAATTCATGCAGAATATTTTCTGGATACCGATCCCGGCGAGGGAAACGGAAATAGTATTCCTGTAGCTGGAGGAACAGTAATTGATACAGATTTTGAGATAGGCCTGGCAGGTGTTTCGCCAGGTTTCCACAAAGCATATTTCCGTACAAAAGACGAAAATAACGTTTGGAGCCTTACCAATGTCATGGTCATTTATGTAGTGGTAAATTATCAGACCTTGCATATAAATATCCCTGCCGGCTGGAGCGGAATATCAAGTTTTGTTGTCCCCGATGACCCATCGGTAGAAACCATCTTCGAGCCTGTTGTTGATGAAATTGTGATCCTCCAAAATTTCGATGGGATGTATTGGCCGTTTGCCGGAGTAAACACCATTGGCAACTGGGACGATATGGACGGATACCAAATTAAGATGGAAACGGCACAACAGGTTACTTTTACAGGGACAATACAGGATAACCTTGTTGCAAACCTCACCGAAGGCTGGAACTACCTGCCGGTGCTAAACCCTTGCGATAACATTACTGTTGACCTGTTCAGCCAAATTACTGGCAACCTTCAAATTGTGAAAGAGGTGGCAGGCTACAATGTTTATTGGCCGGAGTTTGGTGTTTCCACTTTGGATGAAATTATACCCGGTAAAGCCTATTTTGTTTTGGTTGATGATGATGTTGTTGTTGAGTTTCCGGAGTGTAGTTTTAAATCTTCGGCCCTGTCTGGTCAGGTTGGTAACCAGACCCTGACAGGGTTTCAAACCCTGTCAGGGTTGAATCTCCCGAAAACACCTATTACCCACATTATTGCTATTCCCGGTGAAGCAATCTCCGGACTTTCTGATGGCGATATCATCGGGGTATTCGGACCAAGCGGCCATTGCTACGGAGCTATCTCCATTGCATTGGAAAATTTGGCGCTCACTGTCTTTGGCGATGACCCAACCACTCCGCAAATTGATGGAATGACCGAAAGTGAATACATGCAGTTCAGGGTTTGCAATCCCGAAACCGGCAAAGAATACCCACTTAATGTTGAATTTGACGGTAAGATGCCCCAGGGTGGGTATTTCGTGCATCATGGGTTGTCTGCTGTGAAAAGCATTCAAGCCACAGGAATTAAGGAGTTTGAAGAAAACCCGATCCTGATATCCGTTTATCCAAATCCATCATCGGGCATTTTCAATATTCAGTTAATGAATACAACAGATATTGTTGGGTGGGAAATAGTAAACATACATGGCTCAACCATCATAAAAGGTTTTGATCAAGTCAACGGAATAATTATCGACCTATCTTCTCATCCAAAAGGAATCTATTATCTGAAAATAACCCATGAAGAAACACAGGTTGTGGAGAAGTTAATGCTTCAGTAGTTTTTGGGAAAAAACTAACCGGTATTACCTTTTTTTAAACACTCCGCAAAAATTCCTATTTTTGTATTCAAAGGGAAAAACAAAGTTTTATTTGATTTTAAAACCTGAAAATTCAACAGAATGCAAATACAGGGATTATTAATAAACGATTATCAATATGTCAAATATTAAATTATTTCAGACCCAACAAGTAAGAACACATTGGGATCAAGAAGAAGATAAGTGGTATTTTGCCATTGTTGATGTAATTGAGGTTTTAACAGAAAGCACTAAACCAAGAGACTATTGGTACAGGCTTAAAAAGCGTGAAAGGGTAAATGGCATCGAACTGTCGACAAATTGTCGACAGTTGAAAATGAAAGCAAAAGATGGCAAAATGCGAGAGACTGAAATTGCTGACACCGAAACTCTTTTACGAATAATACAATCTATTCCATCGCCGAAAGCAGAACCATTTAAACGCTGGTTAGCAAAAGTAGGCTATGAAAGACTGGAAGAAATTGAAAATCCTGAATTAGCATCAAAAAGGACGAGAGAGATTTATAAAACAAAAGGCTATTCAGATGAATGGATTGAAAAAAGAATGCGAAGTATTGCAATTCGTGATGAATTAACTGATGAATGGAAAAAACGAGGAGTAAAGGAAAGAATTGAATACGCAATTTTAACAGCAGAAATATCGAAAGCCACATTTGGACTAACTCCCTCGCAATACAGAGAAGTAAAAGGATTGAAAAGGCAAAACCTAAGAGATCACATGACTGATCTTGAATTGATTTTTTCAATGCTTGGAGAGGCTTCAACAACAAAAGTTGCGAGAGCAAAAGATGCAAAAGGATTTATAGAAAACAAAGATGCGGCAATAATTGGTGGAAAGATTGCTGGTAACGCAAGAATAGAATTAGAAAAAGAAAGCGGTGAAAAAATTATTTCATCTGAGAATTATTTACCTGAAAAGAAGATTGGATAATTAATAGTAAAGAAATGAGCATGAGTCTTTAGACTATACCGTTGAAAAATAATAAATTACGTTGGGTAACAAAGTATCACAAGATTTTGAAGTTTATGGGCTTAAAGATGAAAAACTTTCAACAGCATTAAAAATGACATAACAAAACATTAAAACTAAAATATAAAATATAAAAAGCGTTAGCTTTTATTGTTGAATCTGAATATCTATTCCTTTTCAAACTTCCCAGCGTATTGTTGCAATAAAATCCCTCCAACAATCAGGGTTAACCCGGCGATAGTTGATAACAAAATGGGTTCGCCAACTAAAAACCTAATGAAAAAAAGCGAAATAAAAGGGGAGATAAAAACCAGGTTGGAAACCTTTGCTGTTGTTGTGGCCAACTGCAATCCCTTCATCCATAGAATGTAGGTCAGGCCCAGTTCGAAAATGCCAACATAAACCGATCCCAGCAACCCGTAGGTGTTTGGTGTCGTGATTTGCCCGGTGATGATGAGGGACAGAAATATATAGAGTGTGCCGAAAGCAAAATTCAAAAACAGTTTTACGATCTCATCCTTTTTGTCCTTAATATTATAAATCCAATAAAGGGCCCACAATATCGCGCTTCCCAATGCCAGCCCAACCCCAAGCGGATTGCTGAAACTTAAGCCAAAAATATCTCCCTGTGTCCCAATTACCATTGTGCCAAAAAAACTTACAATCACAGCGGCAATACTGATCCAGCCAATTTTTTGCTTTTTTGCCTGAGCAGGGGGATGGACAACAGGACGAGGACCACCGGCCAAATATAGTTTAGGGCGCCTGCCTCCTGGGCAAGCAGAAGTTCGTAGGCTTTTAGCAAGACCAGGTAATATAAAAACGGGTTGATGAAACCCAGTATGGCGGAGCGCAGATAATCCCCGGCTTTCAGTTGTTTAAGGAGGTGTATTTTTTTTTGTCCGGCCAGGGCAACCAACAATATGATGACCGAAGTGGCGGATGCAAACAGCAACAATTCCCTGAAATCAATATACCTCAGTGTGATTTTAAACGCCGATGCAATGGTTGACCAAAACAATACGGCCAGCAGGGTAAATATGTATGATTTCCTGGTATTGTTCACGGGGCAAAAGTATGCAAATGTGAAGAATTTTTGATTTACGATTTTTGATTTGCGAAGTGCTGATCACACCGGATAAAAATAGATTTCTTGTTTGCATGCCCCCTCCCATTCCAATCACAACACAACATTGTCTTTCCGATGCGAAGCAAGTCCGTATGGAAGAAGAAAAGTGACTGAGGAACCTATTTCCAAATCAATAAACTGAATTAATGAAGTGTTGTGATTGATTAAAACCAAATTGAGTCCTGTCTAAAAAGCTGTCAGACAGTTGCTCATTAAATTACACGTTGAAGTTAAAATATAATTTATTTGGCTTTTAGCTTAAACTGTCTGACAGCTATTCTCCCAAATATTTGCTTTTCAGACTAAACTCCAAATTGAAAAACGGCTACGTCCGAAAACGAACACCACCGTATCATTTACGGACACCATTGGTTGGCTTGATATGGATGGGAGGCTGTAAGTTCCGATAAATCAATTGCGTATGTTAAATGGCATCATTTTGGTTAAATGTGGGGAAATTATTTTGAAAATGAAACTCCTGGCTTATTATAGTGTAATTGTTGTTTTTGCCCCTCTTTCCTGGGGTGATGGTGTTGGGGTGATATCCCATTTGATACAGAAAAGGTGGTCGAAAAGGCTGATGTTGGTCAACAAGAAATTGAAACTAAAAAGGCCGGGGATGAAACTATAACAATTTTCCAACTGTTTATAAGGTGGGTAACCCTGCTGCTAAGATTAAACTAAAGATTTTCCCTCCCATATAATTGATTTAAGTTAGTATCTGATTTTGATTGCGAAAAAAAGTGCCGCTCCCGCGGCCTTTTTTTTTATACTTGAATGGTAATTATTTAGCTGCTTATTAATAGTCACACATCTAACTTCCACTACCACAGACCCCCTCTAGCTCCCCCTTGGGGAGGATTCCACCGCACTAGCCGTTGCCGTGGCTATGGGGCTCCCTTCCCCTCTCCGCCTGCCTGGTCGCCGTACACTTTGGCAGGCGGGTCATAGCGAAGCGGCGGACGAGTCTGCCGCTGAACCAGTTTTGTGGAAAGACAATAAGAAATTTATTAATCAAATGTCCCATCATGAAATAGGTTGACACAAAGTTTGGTTAATAACTTTAAATATCAACCTTATGAAAGAGAGACAAAGCTTCAAACAATTTAGTGTAGCCTTCAAAAAGGAGAAGGTAACCAAGGCCGAGAGGCTAGTTGTTGAGAATGAATCAGAAGGGGCAAAAACCCTTGAGTTGCTCAAACGTGTAGCGGAACTGGAAAGAATAGTTGGGCAAAAGCAATTACAGATAGATTATTTAGAAAAATCAATAGAGTTAGGTAGTGAAGAAGTAGGATTTGATATAAAAAAAAAGTACGCAACCGGGCACTCAACTATTTCAAGTCAAAGCAAAAGGAGTTAAATATGAGCATGGAATGTATGTATGATATATCCGGTATAAGCCATCAAGGGTTTCATAAGGCCAACGATAGGGCCGTGCAAGATAGTGTGCTGTGGCAGCGATTGAGGGATATTGTCAATGAAGTTAGGATAGATTACCCCCACATGAGTGCCCGTAATATACATTATATGATTGGGATAAAAGATGTAGGTATCAACCGGTTTGAGCGGTTTGTTTCAGGACAAGGCGCAGCCAGTATGGGTCAATCATCTACGTAAGTGTGCTCCTAGCAGCTAATATCAACATCAGCATGGCAGGGACCTGTTTGGAAAACCCATATGCTGAACGCATAAATGGCATCATCAAAAATGATTATCTGATAGCATACGACATAAACAATTTACAACAGTTAGAAAAATCTTTGCGCAAATCAATCAAACTCTACAATAATTGCCCACATGGTAGATTAGGACGTAAGAGCCCATTAGAGTATGAAAGGCTTCTGGGGCAATTAGCTGTAACAGAACATCCTGTAATGCAACTATATGATTTTAACATTGGAAATAAAAGAGCACAAGACGTTGGGTTTTTTAAGGCATAAAACCATGAAAATAGATATGAAAAAAAAGCCGTAGCTTTGCAAAAGAAAACTACGGCCATCCATTTTCCTGGGTCAGTTTATTCCTTGGAAGGTTGCCCCCCGGCAGAGCCTTCCTCCGCTTCAACTGACGTTGCAAAGTTTACACATGTTAACTCATTTAACAAATTGACTTATCAACAATTAATATAATAGTTTGGGCTTTTTTGTCAACCAAAACCATGATAGGACAAACCTGAAACCTGCCTGCCCGCCGAAGCGAAGCGAAGGAGGGAAACTTGAAACCCAAAACCCAAATACATGAAAAAAATTCTACTGATCGATAATGAACAAGACAATCTGACAGCAATTGAAGCAGTGATAAAAACCAACTTGGAAGGGTGCACTGTTTTAACATCTTTGTCGGGTGAAGAGGGAATTGAAATTGCCAAAAGGGAGCAACCCGATACAATCCTCCTGGATGTTATCATGCCCGGGATGGATGGTTATGAGACCTGTAAAAGGATAAAGGGCAATGAGCTTACAAAACACATTCCCATAATAATGATCACGGCCATTAAAACAGACACCAAAAGTCGTGTAAAAGGCCTCAATATGGGCGCCGATGTATTTTTATCAAAACCTATCGACCATGTTGAACTCTCGGCCCAAATAAATGTAATGTTGCGCATAAAGGAGGCCGAAGATAAATTGCGTGCTGAAAAAGATATTCTTGAGGATGCTGTTTTGGCAAGGGCTTATGAATTGAAGGATGTCGATGAAAAATATAAAGTTACGATTCAAAACCTGCCACTTGGTGTTTTAATACTAAATCATAACGGTTTGATAAAATCATCAAACCCGGCTTTTACAAAGATATTTGACCTGCCGTTGCACAGTGCCGTGGGAAAGTCTGTGATGAAGGCCCTGCCATTTGTCCAGGACGTTAGTTTCGTAAAGTATTTTAGCAAATTGGTAGAAAAAAATGCAGCTTTTGATTTTGAGTCACAACCCGTGGCCTTACCGACCGGTAGAACTATTTGTTTGCGGTGCAGGGGTATCCCAATCCATGATTTCGAGAAAAACACCAACACGTTTCTAGTAGTGATTGGGGATGTTACCGAACGAAAACAGGCCGAATATAAATTAAAAGAGAACTATGTTGAATTAAAAAAGGCCATGGAAAAAGCTGAAGAATCCGACCATCTTAAATCAGCTTTCCTGGCCAATATCAGCCACGAAATACGCACCCCCATGAATGGCATCATTGCTTTCCTGGATTTGATTGCCCAACCTGAGCTGACCGGTGAAAAGCAAAAGAGGTATATTAACATAATGAAGAAGAGCAGCAACCGGATGATGAATACCATAAATGACCTTATGGAAATTTCGATGATAGAAGCGGGACAGGTCAAAGTAATCAATACAGAGATGAACGTCAACGAACAGATTGAGGGACTTAATACCCTTTGCAAACCCTGGGCTGAAGAAAAAGGGATTAAGCTTTTCTATAAAAAAACATTGCCCGAAAATGAAGTTGTCATTATTACCGATACCGATAAGTTCAATTCAATTTTTACCAACCTGGTAAAAAACGCCATAAAATTTACTAATGAAGGAAATGTTGAATTTGGCTATAGCCTGAAACCTGCTGACGGGCCGGACGAAACAGGCATGCTTGAATTTTCCGTAAAGGATACCGGCATTGGTATCCCCAAAGAGAGGCAACATGCAATTTTCGACCGCTTTGTCCAGGCCGACCTGAGCTTGTCCCGGCGATACGAAGGCACCGGCCTGGGCCTGTCAATTTCGAAGGCCTATGCCGAAATGCTTGGTGGTAAAATTTGGGTAGAATCAGAAGCTGGGGTTGGTTCACAGTTTCATTTCACCATTCCCTACAACCCTAAAACAAAAGAGGCTGTCAAAAGCAAAAAGAGTGTATCGGCAACAAGCAGGAAACCTAAGCCCGGCAACCTTAAAATACTTATTGTTGACGATGAGGTGATAGCCGATAAGTATCTCACAGTTGTTCTCAAAAAACTTGGCAAAGAGTTCCTCCATGCCAAAAACGGGCTTGAATCGGTTGAGATTTGCCGCAACAACCCCGACATTGATTTGGTGATGATGGACATCAGGATGCCTGAAATGGATGGACATGAGGCCACCTTGAAAATCCGTGAATTCAATAAAGATGTGATCATTATTGCACAAACAGCTTTTGCCCTGGCCGGCGACCGCGAAAAAGTATTAAAGGCAGGGTGCAACGATTATATTTCTAAACCAATTGATAAAGATGAACTTATACAGAAAATTGAAAAATATTTTGCGGTAAATGATTAATTAAAAAAATAATGAGTGGAAAGCACCCGAAAGAGAAGATTATCCAAAAACCAGATATGCCGATGATGTTATTGAAGATTTGATAAGCAAGATGAATTTGAATGGAGCAGATATGATTTTATGGGATTTTTTAAATGAAAAATAAGGGGGTGTTATGAAAGAAAAAAACGAACAAATACCGGATGATTTTAAGAATAAAATTATTCAATTCAAAAAAACCGAGCTAAAATTAAAAGCAACAAACCAACAGTTAATTTCAAGCGAGCAACAACTCAGAGCTTTTAACCAGCAGCTTGCAGCAAATAATCAGCAATTGGCAGCAATAGAACAGCAACTCAGAGCTGCTAACCAACAACTTGAAGCAAATAATCAACAGCTGATTGCAAGTGAACAAGAGATCAAAAAGCATGCGCACAATCTTGGCGAAAGGGTAAAAGAACTGAATTGTTTACACGAAATTGCCGAAGCGGTCAGAACTAGAGAAACACTCGAAGAAATCTTGCAGGATGTAGTCAACTTCATCCCACCGGCTTGGCAGCATCCCGAAATAACCTGTGCAAAAATTTCCTTTGGGAACATAAAATATAAAACCAATAATTATAAAGAAAGCAAATGGAAATTAAGTTCCAACATAGTAGCAAACCACGAACTACTCGGAAAAGCAGACGTTTATTATTTGGAACAAAAATCAGAGAGCAACAAAACACCTTTCCTTGAAGAAGAAAAAACCCTACTGGATAATATTACAGAACGATTAGGAAGGATCATAGAGAGAAAAAATGCAGAAGAAGAACTAAAAGCAACGAACCAACAGCTAATATCAAGTGAACAACAGCTTAAAGCTGTAAACCAACAACTCCATGCAAATGAACAGCAATTGCAAACTGCCAATCAGAAATTAACAGTAAGTAAAGAGAAATACCGTTCATTGATCACAAACATCCCTGATATTGTGTGGACAACAGATATAAAAGGGAATACAAATTATATAAGTGAGAATGTAAAAGATATTTATGGTTTTTCCAGAGAAGAAATTTATAAACGTGGTTCCAAACTCTTTTTGGAAAGAATACATCCTGAAGAAATAGAATTAGTTGAAAATGCCTTTAAAAATCTATTCCTTAATGACATAAAATATGATATCGAGTATAGGATAAAAAGAAAAGATGGCGAGTGGATATGGCTGCATGACAGGGCATTAAAAGTATATGAAAAAGATGGGGTCAATTATGCTGATGGGATATTTTCTGACATCACCAAACGCAAACAAGCAGAGGAAGCTCTGAAATCTTCCAATCGGCAACTTGCTGCAAACGAACAACAATTAAGGGCAGCAAACCAACAATTAATAATAAGCGAAGAACGATATCGGACATTTATCGATAATGCATCTGATGCTTTTTATTTGTCGGATATGGAGGGCAGGTTCCTTGATGTTAATGAGGCTGCATGTACAACGCTGGGTTATTCCCGTGAAGAATTTTTGGGACTGACGATATCTGATGTCGATGTTAATTTCCCGTCCGGTAAATTATCTGAGATACTGGGGGGATTGGTTTATAATGAACCTAAATCAGTTGAAAGTGCCCATAAGGCCAAGGACGGCAAGGTGTACCCTGTTGAAGTGCGGATAAACACATTCGGCGATAAAAAGCAACCATTACTTATTTCGCTTGTACGTGATATCACCGAGCGTAAACAAGCAGAAAAAGCATTAAAAGAAAGCGAGGAAAACCTTCGCCAAATAATCGATCTTGTACCACATTTTATTTATGTTAAAGATGAAGATGGTAAAAATTTAATTGTTAATAAAGCTGTTGCCGATGCTTATGGCACTACTGTAGAGGAAATAATCGGTAAACCTGATGTAGATAAAACTTCGGACAAAGAGGGCGCCGCAAAATTTTTTAAAGACGACCTGGAAGTAATCAACTCAGGAAAAAAGAAATTCATTCCTGAAGAACAAATTATTGATTCAAAAGGAAATATCAGGTTTCTGGAAACAATCAAAATCCCCTTTAACACATCAATGACAGGAAAACGTACGATACTGGGTGTGTCAGTGGATATCACCCAGCGCAAGCAAGCAGAAGAAGAGAACCTAAAACTCTCCACCGCAATTATCCAAAGCCCTTCCGTTATTGTCATCACCAATATAAAAGGGAATTTTGAATATGTGAACCCTAAATTCACAGAACTCACAGGATACACAAGCGAAGAAGCTGTAGGTAAAAACCCAAGAATTCTAAAATCCGGCAAACAATCTGATGAAGTTTATAAGAGGTTGTGGAAAACAATTTCATCGGGAAAAGAGTGGCATGGCGAGTTTTATAATAAGAAAAAGAACGGGGAATTATTCTGGGAAGCCGCTTCCATTTCCCCGATATTTGATAAACAAGGCAAAATTATCAATTATCTAAAAGTTGCGGAAGACATCACCGAGCGCAAACAGGCGGAAGAAACTTTGAAAAAAAGAATGAACGAACTTGAAATTTTTAATGATGCAACTGTTGGAAGAGAATTAAAGATGATAGAATTGAAAAAAGAAATTAATGGGCTCCTTGCAAAAACAGGGCAAAAACCGAAATATGAAATTGTTAAATAATATGATAGGGCTTTCAGCCAATTCGGGAATTTGAAACCTTAAATCTAAGAAAATGTTTATTTAAATAAAAATTTAAAAAAATGAAAATTAAGGCCAAAGCTATTATATTTCTTACAGCAATTATCTTAATTACAGGTTTAATTGTTAGCATTGCTAATCAAATTATTTCCAAAAAAATCATTAAGGAACAAATTCGATTGAATCTGGAAAGCACAGCACAATCCAGGGCACACAATATTGAAACATTTCTAAATAATCACATTGAACTCACAAAAATGATTTCAACAGGAAATGTATTTAGGGATATTGTGGATGAAAGAGTTGATTTTATTAAGACCAACGTTCAGATAAAGAGAAGGATTTTGTCTTTTATCAATAGTCATCCCGAAATTGACAGAATAAGAATATTAGATAAAAATGGAATTGTTGTTGCTGACAGTTACAATGATACAGTGAAAGATCTAAGTGAAGAAGCCGTTTATAAAAATGGGAAAGATAGTAGTTATATTGGAGTCATTAACCGATCCTTAAATTCTGGAAATATTGATATTTGTATATCAAATCCAATTCTTGTTAGAAATATTTTCTCAGGTGTTTTGATTATTAATTTTGATATAGAAAATATATTATTTGAAATAACGGAAAATCGAATCGGCTTAGGAGAGACCGGGGAAATATATCTGATAAATAGGGACGGTTATATGGTAACCCCTTCCAGGTTCTTAAATAATGTCATTTTGAAACAAAAAGCGGTTACACCGGAATCTCGCGAATGTTGGGGACTATCAGGAGATAAAGAGAAAAAAGAAAGAGATGAAGTGGATATTTATCAGAGTTACTGGGGGGAACAGGTTATTGGGACACATTATAGGGTTAAAGGGACCGACTGTTGCCTGCTTGCTGAAATAAGCCTTGAACAAGCATTGGCCCCAATTAGGGGCTTAACAATTATCAGCATCAGTATTTTGATTATTTTGGTAGTATTGATCATCAGCATTTCCTTGATAATAGTTACATCCATAACAAAACCAATAAGAAAATTACACATAGGTGTAAATGAAATATTACGTGGAAATTTGGATTACAAAGTAGCAACACAAAGCAAGGATGAGATCGGTCAACTCTCAAGGGCATTTGATGACATGGGCACCAAATTAATAAAATCGAAGAATGAATTGGAAAACCATGCTGTAAAACTTGAAAAAGATGTGGACGAAAGAACTGTAGAACTTGAAAAACAATTTCAAAAAAGTGAAGGACAAAGAATAGCCACTTTATCAGTTTTATCCGATCTTAATGAAACAACCAAAAATTTGAAATTGGAGATTGCCGAACGCAAACGTTCAGAACAAATACAACAAGTGATACATAACATTTCCAATGCAGTGATCACCACAGATGATTTGGAAGAATTTATCAAAGTGGTAAAAGATAGGTTAAACACTATTATCGACACAACAAATTTTTATATCGCCCTATATGAAGAAAAAACAGATAGTTTCCAATTGCTGTTCCATAAAGATAAAAAAGATGAATTCAAATCTTTTCCTGCCGGCAAAACCCTTACCGCTTATGTTATTAAAACAAAAAAACCTTTGCTGGCAACAAGAAAAGTAAAAAACAGACTTGTGAAATCGGGCGAGATCGAATTGTTGGGGGCCGATTCCAAAATATGGCTTGGCATACCTTTACTGGTGAAAGGTGAAGTGACCGGGGCATTTGCAGTGCAAAGTTACAAGGATGAAAATGCCTACGATGAATCAGATATGAAGATGCTACAGACTATTTCGCACCAGATAAGTATTTCGCTTGAAAGAAAAAAAGCAGAAGAAGATCTTAAAACAGCTCTCGCAAAAGCGCACGAAAGCGAGCGCCTTAAAAGTGCCTTTCTGTCAAATATGAGCCACGAGATACGTACGCCCCTGACTGGGATAATTGGCTTTATCGACCTGCTATACGATCCCAATTATAGTATGTCGCAAAAACAGGGGTTTTCAAAAATCATTAATAAAAGTAGCAGGCGCTTGATAAATACAATTACCGACCTGATTGATATCTCGAAAATTGAAGCCGGGCAAATGGAGGTTTCCAATGCCGAAACTTCAATAAACGGGTTGCTTGACGATCTCCACGCTTTTTTTGCCCCCAAGGCAAATTCAAAAGGGCTAACGTTGACTTCCTTGCCAACGCTACCTTTAGATAAGGCCACCGTTTTTATCGACGATACCAAACTTCATGGGATATTATCAAACCTCATTAATAATGCAATTAAATACACCGAAAAAGGCAGGATAACTTTTGGCTATGTCAGGGAAGGTAATTTTATCAAATTTTTTGTAAAAGATACCGGGATTGGGGTGCCTGCCCACCGCCAGCACGCAATATTCAACCGCTTCGAGCAGGCCGACATCGAAGATGTAATGGTGTATGAAGGTTCGGGACTGGGGCTGGCAATAGCCAAGGCTTACGTTGAAATGCTCGGCGGCAAAATATGGGTGACATCAGAAGAAGGACACGGTTCGAAATTCATGTTCACTGTACCTTACAGTAAAAAAACGGCCAAAAAAATTGAACCAGGCCAAAAGCCAAAAGAAAAATTTCAAACAGAAATTGTAACCAGTGATTTGGTTGCACTTATTGTTGAGGATGATGAAGTAAGTTTATTTTATTTTGAAACAATCCTGGAAGGTATATTCCGGGAAATCATCTATGCAAAAACCGGTAATGAAGCAATTGAAATATGCAGGGGCAACACTGATATAGATATTGTGTTGATGGACATAAAAATGCCGGTAATGAATGGATACGATGCTGCCCGCGAAATAAGGAAATTTAACAAAGACTTGGTTATTATTGCGCAAACTGCTTATGCGCAGGTGGGAGACAGGGAAAAAGCACTCGAAGCAGGTTGCAACGATTATATTACGAAACCCATTAAAAAAGAAATCCTTATCGGAAAAATTATGGGGCTAATCAACAATTGAAATTTAAAATTATGAAAAAAATAAAAAACATACCTTACGGTGTAGGCGATTTTGAATCGGTACAATTAGAAAACGATTACTATGTTGACAAGACCATGTTTATCCCCCAGGTTGAAAAAACAAGGTTTAACTTTCTCATCCGTCCACGAAGGTTTGGGAAAACGCTTTTTTTGTCGATGCTCGAAACATATTACGACATTAATAAAAAAGAGAGGTTCGAGGAGTTTTAAATATTCTGAATTTTTTGATATAAACCTAATCGGGGAAGTTCAAAACGAAGGTATCGCATACAAAAAGCTGAATGCTTTGTTTTCAATTATTAAGAAAACAAACAGGACAATCTATCTCCTGATTGATGAATACGACAATTTTGCCAACACCATCATCTCCCGTCACGGACAACACGGGGAAAGCTATGTTTCTCCTAATCGACGAATACGACAATTTTGCCAACACCATCATCTCCCGTCACGGACAACACGAGTATCAGAAACTTACACATGACGAAGGTTTTTTCCGCTACTTTTTTAATGTCCTCAAAGGTGGCGCCAGTGGCAGTGGCTCAGGCCTCGACAGGATGTTTATTACCGGGGTGTCGCCAATAACCATGGACGATGTAACAAGTGGTTTTAACATTGGCAACAA
>NIVA01000012.1 GCA_002254335.1 Bacteroidetes bacterium 4572_114
GCGTGCTTACATACCACGCAATTGCTGCTATTATCAATAAAATAAGATGCTTGAAAATAAAAGGTTGGAAGCCCAACCTTTTGTAAACAAAAATAAATTTCAGCGTATTGAAGGTGAATTTTGAAATAAGGGACGCAAGAGCCGCACCGGTAATCCCAAACACCGGGATCAGCAATATATTTGTAACCACAATTAATGCTGCAAAAACAACGAGCAGATAGGTTAGCCACCTGAAATATTTTGAATTAACAATAATATGCGAGCTTAAGCCCATAAAAACATCAGTAAGATTGGCCAGGCCAATAAAAAGAATGACATACCTGCCTCCTACAAATTTATCGCCCGTTAGGTGGTACACATTTTCGATATTCCCCCAAATACCAATAAACAGCAACAGACCCATCACACTAAGGCTCAAGCTGCTTTTTTGGTAAATACTTGCAATGGTTTTTCTGTCATTTATCCTCCAGGCATCTGCAATAACTACCGACCCGATTTTTCCCATGGTGCGCATGGGTATTAATATAAATGCACCAAAAAAGAAACTGATTGTATAAACACCGGCCTGGCCCAAGCCGAGGTAATTGTCTATCATAATTATATCGATACTTTGAACAAGCACCCCCGAAAAACTTGCAAGTATCCCGAAAAAAGCTACATTGATCATCTCCTTTTTCAGGCTTTTATCAATAAACCCAAATTCCGGTTTAATAAACAATTGCTTGCTCCTGTTGAGTGAAACCACAAACAAAATTGTAGGTGCAATATATGCAAACACATAAAGCCAAACCAACAACATAAAATCAATCGACCCAAAATAATAGAGGATGATAGCGACGATGATCAGAAGCCGTTGGACCACTTCCTTGTAAACGATTCCTTTAACCGCATTATAAAGCACACGATAATATGTATCGAGGACACCAAATAGAACGATAAAAAATGTAAGGGGGACAACTACGTAAAAATATGGGATAAAGAGTGCCGACTTTTCCTGTGCATTTTCAATTATCAATGGCTGAAATAAAAAATATATCAGCGTGGCCAAAATGAAACCAACTAATGAAACCAGTAGTGCAATCCCTAAAAAACCGTGATGCTTTTTATCGGTATCCCGGAAATATGGGAACAACCTAACGGCCACTGTATTCATCCCGAGGCTTGCAAAAATGGCAATGATGGATGAATAAGAGACTAACAAACGAAGCAGGCCAATCTCTTCGGTGGAAAGAAAGTGGGTGAATAAAAATACTGTGGTGATAAAACCAAGCCCTACCCCAACGTACGACCATATAACACCCGAAATACTTTGTTTTTGAATTATTCCCAAAATCCCTAATTGTAATGTTGTCCCCTAAAATTATTCAGGAAGCTAAACTTTGATGTTTATGTTTTAGTGCAAAATTAGGCATCTTTCATTTCTCGGTTTACCCTATTAAATAGCGTAGCCTTTATTTCACAGGGTTTACATTTTATGTGCGTAAGAAAACCTTACGACACGATGTTAGTCCGTATGGATTTTTACAGTTTTAGACCTTAATAGAATGAGAAATTAATTACCTACCTCAACCTTATTACCTTATTATGTGACAGAGAATAAGGTAATAAGCCCGCCTGAATGACGTAGTCGGGCAGGGTTTTAGGGAGGCGGTTTGTGATTTTTTCTACTAAGGTTAAAAACCAAGAGATAAGGTTTTTTGTAAATCATACAAAAAGTGTAAACTAATTTTAGCTTATTATGAAAGATGCCCAAAATTATATCGTTTTTTTTTATAAAAACTATGATCCCAAATATTTATTTTTTAGACAAACCTCAACTCTAATTTCGAGTTTTGTCCCGAATGCTTTCGGGATTGGGTTTTGGGTTTCATTTCAACAAATTCCCAACAAACCCTGAAATATCATATTCTGAATTAAAAACCTGGTAAAGCTCGTTTATGATGGGGTATTCTTTAGGGTCAATATTCAAACCCACCAACTCCTCATAAAAAATATTTACAGCAATCCTGCCCTCAAGCACAACTTTTTCGGAAATATAATCAGTAAAAAAACCTTTACCAATTAGCAGGCCCAAAGTGCGGTTTCGGCTAAGGTCGTTTAATGCCGTCAATGCAAAATCCCCGATACCGCAATAATTGAAGAGTGTTTTTTTGCTCCCGCCAGAAAGTAGCAACAGGCTGCGCATCTCCTTAAAGGCTTTTGTAAAAACCAGGAATTTCAAATTGGGGGATTCAAACTGTGCATCTACAACCCCAACAACTATTGCATAAATATTTTTGAGTATGCTCAACAATTCCACACCACGCACATCACTCGAAAAATCCATCTGGATGGTAGTCCCCCCAAACAATTTTTCAAGTTCGTTATAAAGGCTTTCATCCCCGGTGCCAATTGTAAAACCTGTGGGTTGGTTGTTGATTATCTCTCGTGCAAAAGATGGCCCTTTCATGGCACACACCCGGTTTTGTACATCTTCTGCCAAACACTCAACAATCGTCTGGCGCTCGTTGCCAAACCCTTTGGCCAGGTTAATCAAAATAGAATCCGGGTGAATGGCCCGGCCTAAAATAAAATCAACAGTTATAACCGAGGGTATGGCAATAAAAATATAAGCCGGATGATGTTCGAGCATCGAAAAATCGGTATCGGCCTTCAACTTCTTGTCAAGGGCAATATTCGGAAAATATTTCTGGTTTATGTGATTTTCGTTTATCGACTTTGCTACCTCATCTTCAATGGTGATCAGTGTAACATCCAAAGATGCTTTTTTAGCTAACACGTTGCCTATTGCCGTTGCGATAGCCCCTGCACCGAGAAAAAATATTTTATCCATAGTATTGTCTTCTATCACGTTTATCCTTTTATCAATGAACCGGGCCTATACAAATTCAAATTTCCAATCCCGATGACTATCGGGACAAAACAAGCAAAAATTCCCAAATCCTAAACCCAAAAAAAAACTCCAAATAACCAAAGAGCCTTCCGACAAACACATCCTTTTATCGTGTCTTCCAATCCGTCCGTGCCGACCTGATACTGGCATTTAATTCAAAACCTATCAACAGAATATTAGAATTAAAAAATACCCATAACAAAAACACAAGCAATGTCCCAATTGACCCGTAAAGTGCATTGTACCGCCCAAAATTTTCGATATAAAAATTAAACCCGTAAGTGGTAAGTATTATCAACAGGGTGGCCAGGGTCGATCCTGCAGAAATAAACCTGAACTCCCCCTTTTTTGCCGGGGCAAAATAGTACAGAAAGGATATGGTGAATAAAAAGGTCGTGAGAATTAAAATCCACCTGACAAATTGGATTACTATAATAGTAAAATTATTGGTCAGCAAGCCTTCGGCAACCAGGAACCGCATTATAAAACCGCCTACAATTTGAAGTGTTATTGCCATGATTACCAGGGTTGAAATTACAAAAACAAGAAATAGCGAAACCAGCCTTTGCTTGAACCAGGAACGGCTATCGATACCATGATAAGATGAATTAAACCCTTCGATCATCGAATTTATCCCGTTTGTAGAAAAATACATTGCCAGGATAAAACCGATGGACAACAAATCGGACCTGGGGCGGACGATAATATCTTCAAGGGTGGAGCTTACATGGGTCCATAGGGTATGAGGGATAACATCTTCCAGGGTTTGCAACAATTCCGGCTGAAAACCTTTAATGGGCACAAAAGGCAGAATAGTAAAAAAGAACAAAATAGACGGGAACAACGCCAGGAAAAAATCAAAGGAAATAGCGGAAGCCCTTAGGGTAAGCCTACCTTCAAACAGCCCCTTCAAAAAAAATTTCAGAACAGTAAAAAGCGGTAATCCATCAAACCCAGGCAGCACAATACGCCTGAGAAAACGTATTGAAAATGCAGCAGAATCGCGCAGGAACTGCACGGATTTGTTACCAAACCTCGATAAAACTTTATGATCTTTACTGAGCAAAATTGGGATATTAAAAATTACGTACTGCTTTTAAACTCATATCCAAACCCTTGATGTGGTGTGTAAGTGCCCCTACCGAAATATAATCAACGCCCGTTTCGGCGTACTGCCTGATGGTTTCCATGGTAATACCACCTGAAGCTTCTGTTTTAAACCTGCCATCGATAATATTTATCGCAGTACGCAGGCCATCAACAGTAAAATTATCTAACATAATCCGGTCAACCCCACCAATCTCCAGCACTTCATTTAGTTCATTAAAATCCCTGACCTCTATTTCAATTTTTAGGTCCAGCCCCTTTTCTGCCAGGTATTTTTTTGTTGCACCTAATGCTTCCGAAATACCACCGGCAAAATCGACATGGTTATCCTTTATCAGTATCATATCAAACAGGCCAAACCTGTGGTTAGCCCCTCCCCCGGCCTTCACGGCATTTTTTTCGAGCACCCTGAGGTTTGGTGTTGTTTTTCGTGTATCCAGCAATTTCACGTCCAGGCCTTTAAGCAAATCCACCATCCTCCTCGTAGAAGTAGCTATGCCGCTCATACGCTGCATAAAATTAAGGGCCAAGCGTTCGCCCGAAAGTATAGAAATAGATTTTCCGGCAAGGGTAAATGCTATGTCGCCCCTGCGGACTGCCTGTCCATCATTAAGTAGCCCAACAAATTTAAGGTCGGGGTCAACTTGATGAAACACCTCTTTTGCAACATTTATTCCTGCAATCACCCCATCTTCCTTGACCAATAACCCGGCCCTGTTGGTGGCACTTGCGGGTATGGTTGCAAGTGAGGTATGATCGCCACTGCCCAAATCTTCGCTTAACGCAAGTGAAACAATTTCTTCAATTTTCATAAAACCTTTGCTTTAGTGGTGTATTAAGTGCTACTACTAATTTAGTTGGGGTTTTTAAAATGTTTAAATGTTTGAATGCTTAAATGATTGAATAAAATTATTACTTTCAATGTTACCTAAAATATATTTTGTGATTAGTCATTTATTTTCGAAAACTCATTCGTTAACAAATATTATAGCATTTAAGCATTTTAACATTGTCGCATTTTAACATTATTCTTCTTCTAATTCAAGTTGCTGTACCTGGTAGGTGCCGGCCTGTTTTTTAATTAGGGCGTAAAACCTGAAGGATTTGCCCGAAGTACTTTTAAGTGTCCCAATCATATATTTGGAACCGTCATTTGAATTTCCGCGATGATCAAGATTAAACGACTTAACCGGGTGCGATTTAAAGAAAGCCTTCAGTAATTGTTCGGTTTGTTTATTGCTGTATGTCCCTTCACCGTCGGGGAGTGTCAGGTCGATAGTGTTGCCAAAATGCTTAGACAAAACCTGCACATCACCGCTGTTTAAGGCGTTGCTTATCTTCACCACAATATCATCCCCGGATTGCGGCAATCCAAATGATGTAAGGATGATGAATAAAACACCTATGTAAAATGCAGGGATTCTGGCGTTTAAATTAATGGTATGGTTACAATTTTTCAATGGCTTGACTTTGTTTATTTTGCAAATTTAGTGTTTTTAGAATAAAGTGTTTTTTAGCGATGAATCCGGTTTAAATAGTGCTTGTCCATAGGGTCGATGGTTTATGATTTCAGATTAACGATTAATCCCGCACGTGCGGGAATGATTTTTGATTTGTCTGGAAATCACCTACTTCTTAAATCAAAAATCCCCGCCTGACCGGACGGGCAGGGTTAATCATCAACCATCAACCAGTTTTTTGATTACTTTGAAGACAGACACTAAACAGCCTCAGTTTAAACTCATTAAAACATCGAATCAATCAATTCATCATCAGCAATACTGGGGAGTGTAACCTTTAACTTTGGCTCATGCTTCATTGCCCGTTTAATTGCAAAAATTGCTTCTTCGTTCCTGGCCCAACTGCGGCGCGAAATACCATTGTTCACGTCCCAGTGCAACATCATCCGTAACCTTCTGTCTGCTTCTTCTGTTCCGTCCAGCACCATCCCAAAGCCACCGTTAATAACTTCGCCCCAGCCAACGCCACCTCCATTATGGATGGACACCCAGGTTGCCCCACGAAATGAATCGCCAATCACATTTTGAATGGCCATATCTGCTGTAAAGCTCGAACCGTCGTAAATGTTGGAAGTTTCGCGGAAAGGCGAATCAGTACCTGAAACATCGTGATGGTCGCGCCCAAGTACCACAGGTGCTGAAATTTCACCCAGTTTGATGGCATCATTAAAAGCAGCAGCAATTTTGGTGCGTCCTTCGGCATCGGCATACAGGATACGTGCCTGTGAGCCGACTACCATTTTATTTATTTTCGCCTCCCTGATCCATCTGATGTTATCTTTCATTTGTTGGGTAATCTCCGCAGGTGCCGTGGCAGCAATTCCCTCAAGAACATCCATAGCAATCCTGTCGGTTATGTCAAGGTCAGCTGGTTTGCCCGAAGTACACACCCAACGGAAAGGCCCGAACCCGTAATCGAAACACATTGGCCCCATAATATCCTGCACATAGGATGGGTATTTAAAATCACCGTTTTCTTTTAAAATATCGGCACCGGCGCGGCCCGACTCCAATAAAAAGGCATTGCCATAATCGAAAAAGTACATGCCCCCGGCAGTAAGTTTATTGATTGCCCCCACTTGGCGCCGCAACGATGACCTGACATGTTCCTTAAACCTGTCAGGCTCATTCGCCATCATTTTATTTGATTCTTCAAAACTGATTCCTACAGGGTAATAACCACCTGCCCAGGGATTGTGCAATGAGGTTTGATCCGAGCCTATATCAACATAAATTTCCTCAGCAACCAGTTTTTCCCACAAATCCACAACATTGCCAACATAGGCCAATGAAACGGATTCTTTGTTAAGCTTGGCTTTTCTGATCCTAATAGTAATCTCATCTAAATTATAAAACAGCTCATCCACCCAACCTTGTGAATGGCGTTTCACGGCTGCCGTTTCGTTCACTTCGGCAATTACCCCCACTGCACCTGCAATAACTGCGGCTTTGGCCTGTGCCCCCGACATGCCTCCCAATCCCGAAGTAACGAAAAGTTTTCCCCCAAGTCCTTCTTCAGCCTTTCCCTTGAGCATCCTGCCTGCATTAAGCAGGGTAATGGTCGTGCCATGTACGATCCCCTGGGGGCCGATGTACATAAACGATCCGGCGGTCATTTGCCCATATTGTGAAACGCCAAGTGCGTTGAAGCGCTCCCAATCGTCCGGTTTGGAATAATTGGGGATTACCATGCCGTTGGTCACAATTACCCGCGGTGCCTCTTTGTGCGATGGGAACAATCCCATGGGATGGCCTGAATACATTGCCAGGGTCTGTACCTCCGTCATTTCGGCAAGATATTGCATCGTCAGCAGATATTGCGCCCAGTTTTGAAAAACCGCGCCATTGCCACCATAAGTTATTAGTTCGTGCGGATGTTGGGCCACAGACGGGTCTAAGTTATTCTGGATCATCAGCATAATAGCTGCCGCCTGTTTCGATTTATGTGGATATTCCTCAATATCCCGGGCATACATTTTATACTTGGGTCGGAAGCGGTACATATAAATACGGCCATATTTCTCTAATTCACCTGCAAATTCAGGGGCGAGGATGGCATGGTGTTTTTTATCAAAATAACGCAAGGCATTCTTTAAGGCCAATTGTTTTTCTTCCCTGCTTAAAACATCTTTTCTCTTTGGTGGATGAGAAATCTTCAAATCCCATGGTTGGGGATTTGGCAAAATTTCGGGTATTCCTTGTAAAATCTCTTTTTGAAAACTATTTAGTTTCATTTTTTTTACGATTTATTTCCGGCAAAATTAATACAATTGAACCAATGATAAACCCTTTTGCAGGATGCTTTTTTAATAAATCTGCAATTTCAGCCGCTTTTAATTTCCTAAGCGACTTCGAGTCGCTAAGGAAATAAAAAAGGTTTATCCTGTGAAATATTAATTTAGATTCACTATAAATTAAGATGAAATGGTTATTAATAATTCGTTAAAAAGAAAATATTTTCACCTTTGCAAAAATTAGTTAACTAATAAAAAACAAATTAAAATGGCCTACATTATCACAGACGACTGTACCGCATGTGGTACTTGCATTGATGAGTGTCCCGTAGAAGCAATTTCTGAGGGCGATATTTACGTAATTGACGCTGATGCCTGCACCGATTGTGGCGCTTGCGCGGACGTTTGTCCTGTTGAAGCAATTCACCCGGAATAATTCCGGCACAGGGTAAAAACAAAATGATGGACCCGACCAGTAATGGCCGGGTTTTTTTGTGCAGATATTCCTGGAGAACAATCATCAAAAAAGGCAGCAACCTATTTTAATGAATTTACTGTCAACCTCTCTTCATACATGCAAGGGACTAAGTGAAACGGATTAAAAATCCGTTCGACCAGCGAAAATCCGCGTCTGAAAACATCGTTAACATGTTAGCATTAGTAACTTTTTAAGAGCCTACTACCGTAATTGCAATTGACGATGGTGAAGTGTTGACCGGGCATTTACCAAAAAGGAAAATGAAACTTGTTCAGGCCTGGATTGAAATCCATCAGGAAGAACTTCTTGCAAATTGGACATTAGCAATTAGAGGCGAACAACTATTTCGTATTGTACCACTAAAATAATAACATAATGTTAAAAGTAATTTCTGTTGAACCAAAAGAAAGCCACATTCTGTTTATCAGGTTATCAAACGGTAAAGAAGGAGAGTTTGATGTGACGCCCTATTTGGACAGAGGGATTTTCACTGAATTAAAAAACGAAAGTTATTTCAAACAGGCAAGCCCCTGTTTCTATGGCATTGCCTGGCCGCAACAACAAGATTTTAGTGCCGATACCATTGAGTGTGAAATGCGTTAAGGGGATTTTGTACCTGGCCCAATAAAAAGTGGGCCTACCCGATGTTTAGGCCCAGGGCCAAAATCAATTAATAATATAGTAAAAAAAAAGCCGGATAATCAATTATCCGGCTTTTTTTTTATTTCATAGGATGCCACTATTTGGGCAAAACTTCACCCATAATTTTAGCATTACCCATTAATCCGCATTTTATAAAACGACCTCCAGACAAAGTACAGGGCAATAATAAGGAATACACCACCTACATAATAGGCAACTCCCCTAAATTGTGGCGCAATGGCAATTTCCATGGCCAACAACCCAAACAATGTACTGAACTTAATAATCGGGTTCAATGCCACAGAAGATGTGTCTTTATATGGGTCTCCCACTGTATCACCAACTACAACAGCCTCATGGAGCGGGGTCCCTTTTTCCTGCATATCCACTTCAACCACTTTCTTGGCATTGTCCCAGGCCCCACCTGCATTGGCCATAAAAATAGCCTGGAAAAGCCCAAAAAAAGCAATCGAAATAAGATAACTAATAAACATAGAGACCGGAAGTGGGGAATTGACCGGTGATGACAAAAATGCAAAAGCCAAAGCAAAAGAGAAGATGGCTATAAAAATATTCCACATCCCTTTTTGTGCGTAAATCGTACAGATTTTAACAACAGCCTTCGATTTTTCCACATCGGCCTTTTTTGGGGCATTTGGGTCGAGGTTGATATTGTGCTTGATAAACTCAACTGCACGAGCGGCACCTGTGCTAACAGCTTGTATCGAAGCACCCGTAAACCAATAAATAACCGCGCCACCAAGCAAGAACCCCATAATTGTGTATGGGTTCAGCAGGTTCAGGATTTCGGCAGGCTCGATATGAAGTGTGTGCTTGATAACAAGGATCAGTGAAAAAATCATGGTGGTCGCACCTACTACAGCAGTACCAATCAGTACAGGCTTTGCAGTGGCCTTAAATGTATTACCGGCACCATCGTTGGCTTCAAGGTAATATTTAGATTTTTCAAAGTCAGGTGTAAAACCAAAGTCCCTTTCAATTTCCGGGGTGACTTCTTTTTGGTTTTCTTCTATCAGCGAAAGCTCGTAAATCGACTGTGCATTATCAGTTACAGGGCCATAACTGTCAACAGCAATGGTAACGGGGCCCATCCCCAACATTCCGAAAGCCACAAGGCCAAAGGCAAAAATTGACGGGTAAATCATAAATGAATCAAGGCCAAAAGTACTGGCATAATAGGCAACGAACATCAGTAAAAAGAACACCATCCCTTTCCAGAATGCGCTAAAGTTTCCGGCAACCAGGCCTGATAAGATATTCAACGAGGCCCCACCTTGTTTGGAAGCTTCAACTACTTCGTTTACGTGGATTGATTTGGGGCTGGTAAATATTTTAGTAAACTCCGGAATTAGGGCAGCACCAAGTGTACCCGCGCTAATGATCACCGAAAGGCTAATCCATAAATTGTTAGGTAACTCGAAAATGGTCAGGTAACTCACAATAAAAGTTACCACAATAGAAATTAGGGAAGTAATCCACACCAATGAAGTAAGTGGTTTCTCGAAATCCAGGTCATCAACATTACTATATTTTGCTTTGGTAATGGCACCATTTATCCAGAAAGAAACAATAGATGTTACAATCATTAAAATCCGCATTACAAAAATCCAGGTCAACAATTGTACCTGGTGCATTGGGTCGATAACTGCAAGCAGTATAAAGGAAATAAGTGCAACACCTGTTACACCATAAGTTTCAAAACCATCGGCGGTAGGGCCAACACTGTCACCGGCATTATCACCCACACAGTCGGCAATAGTTCCCGGGTTACGCGGGTCATCTTCACCAATCTTAAAAATCACCTTCATCAGGTCGGAACCGATGTCGGCAATCTTGGTAAAAATACCACCGGCAATCCTGAGCACAGATGCGCCAAGCGATTCACCAATGGCAAAGCCAATAAAACTGGCGCCTGCATATTCGCCCGGGACAAACATAAGGATGATCAACATCATCATCAATTCGAGTGAGATCAACACGACCCCGATGCTCATCCCTGCATTCAGGGGGATATTGAGCAATTTGATTGGTTTTCTTTCCAGTGATGCAAAAGCCATTCTTGAGTTGGCCAGTGTGTTCATCCTAATACCAAACCAGGCAACGGCATACGAGCCAAGTATCCCAATTATTGTCCATCCCAGAATCATTGCTACCCCGCCTATTCCGAAATTGGCCTCCGACAGCCATCCGAAATAAAAAGCAACAGCGGCACCGATAAAGAGGAACAAAATGGCTAAAAATTTCCCCTGCTGTAACAGGTAAGTTTTAGCAGTTTCAAAAATCACCTGTGCAACATCCAGCATAGATTTATGCGCCCTGATTTTTTTCACTTGTACGAACTGGTACAATCCAAACATAAAGCCTGCTGTGGTGATGAGGAACCCCCAATAGAGGATGTTCTGTGATTTGATTTCCGCCGGGATAACGAGGTCAGCTTCGCTGGCAAACGTTAAAACAGGCAATAGTGCCGCAGCACAAAAAGCTAAAAGTTTTTTCATATGTAAATTTATTTAAAATTAAGGTTTCCCAAAAATTGCGGCAAAATTAAAATTATTTATTTTCCGTTTAGGAGTTTTTATAGTTAACTGTCAATTTTGCTATTATTTAGATTGATTTCAGTGTTCAAGGTGAGGTTAGGCCCTTGTTTAATAACTATTTAGCTAGATGCTTAATTTACAGAATCATTAAGACCCCATCCCCGACCCTTCCCCTGAAATGGAAGGGAGTTCCACCGCACCAGCCAGTGCAGCGAGAGTCCTCCCCCTTCGATGACCAGCAGGGCATCCGTATGGACAGAAAGGAGTCCGTACTGAAAGGGGAATCCTGATAGCTATCGGGAAGAGGGGTTCTGTGGTAATGGAAGTTAGATGGGTGACTATAAAAAAGCGGCTAAATAATAACCTTTTCTTCTTTTTTCCATTGATTTGCAGATAACTGTATTTTTGCACATTCAAAAAAAAACCATCATGAACAGATCCCAACTAATTGATACCATTAAGCTGAAAAGATCATATTTGTGCATCGGCCTTGATACTGATCCTGAGAAAATCCCAACACATCTGCACAAGTATGATGATCCGGTTTTTGAATTTAACCGACAAATTATCAAGTCAACCCATGACCTTGCCGTTGCTTATAAACCGAATATTGCATTTTACGAGGGCCAGGGTTTAAAGGGTTGGGAGAGCCTGCAAAAGACTATCCGTTTTCTGGATTCTTATAAAAGTTCGATTTTCACCATTGCCGATGCAAAACGCGGTGACATTGGCAATACTTCCGAGCGGTATGCTGCTGCATTTTTAGGTTTGCCTCCCACCGGTTTGAACTTCGATGCCATTACAGTTGCGCCATACATGGGCCATGACTCGGTTAAGCCATTTTTGAAGATTGAAAACAAGTGGGCCGTACTTTTGGCTTTGACCTCCAATGCAGGTGCGGATGATTTTCAAAACAGCAGGCTGGAAAACGGGCAAACGCTATTTGAAAATGTCCTGGGGACATCGAAGGAATGGGGCACGCCCGAAAACCTTATGTATGTTGTTGGTGCAACAAAAGCTGAAATGTTATCCGCCGTAAGGAAAATAGTTCCCGATTCATTTCTTTTGGTTCCCGGTGTCGGCGCACAGGGTGGCAATTTGGAAGAAGTATCAAAATATGGGATGAACAGTGATTGCGGGCTTTTGGTCAACTCTTCACGTGGGATAATTTATGCAGGTAAAGGAGAGGATTTCGCACTGAAGGCCAGGGGGCAGGCAAAAATTTTACAGCAACAAATGGAGGTTGCTTTGTACGATCATAGGATTATTTGAATTGAAAACAGTTTGGATTAGGTTCATAGGAACCCACAATGAATATGATAAAATTAATCCACACAAAATATAAAATCATGAGTTGGACAATTATTAAATATGAAAAGGATTATTTAAGAGCTTTAGACAAGTTAGAAGAAATTTTTGATTCTAAAAAAGGAGATTTAACTTTTGATGAAGCTGAATTACTTGTGATGTTGATAGAAAATTATGAAACTGAAACGGAGCCAATATTCCCGGAACCAGATCACATAGAGGTCTTAAGATACAAAATGGAACAGAAGAATATCAAAAACAAAGATTTAGCAGAAATTATTGGTGGCAAAAGTAAAGCCTCAGAAATTTTGAACAAAAAAAGAAGGCTCACTCTTTCAATGATAAGAAAGATAAACAAGGCACTTGGGATATCAGCAGAGACATTGATTCAAGAATATGAATTGGCAAATTAATGTAGGCACTTAAATGGGGGACCATTGAAAAAGACCTTCCAGGTTTTAAAAACCTGGAAGGTCTAATTACGGCCCTCAAAAGTAAAACCTCAATCCGATTATTCAACAATTGTAACCCAATTATGAATATCTTCGGTTATCCCTTCCTGTATTTCACAGAGATTAAAATAGAGCTTTGAACTGTACGGGCCTGCAACACCATCTTTACAATACTCATACGATTTGCCGGTCCCGCGGTCAACAATCCTTTTGATTGGTGAAATTACAGCAGCGGTCCCACAAGCGCCAACTTCATCAAATTCACCCAGTTCATCTACTTTAACTGACCGCAGTTCTACTGTCAGGCCCATATCTGAAGCAAGCTGCCTGAGGCTCATATTGGTAATGGATGGAAGGATGGACGGTGAATCGGGTGTGATATATTTTCGTCCTTTGATACCAAAAAAGTTGGCCGGCCCTGCCTCATCAATATATTTATCATCAGCAGAGCTAAGGAAAATCACAGAAGCAAAACCTTCTTTATGCCCCCTATGTAAAGCTTTGAGGCTTGCGGCATAGTTCCCCCCAACTTTTATGTGCCCTGTGCCATAAGGCGCTGCACGGTGATAATCGTTAATTATCTGCATTTCAACCGGGTTGAACCCTTCTTTAAAATATGGCCCAACCGGCCCCACAAACACAATGAACAGATATTCCTTTGATGGCCTTACCCCTACCTCAGGGCCTGTACCAATTAGCAACGGCCTGATGTAAAGTGAAGCTCCCAGGCCATACGGCGGGACGTACTTTTCGTTAAGTTTGATGACTTTGAAAATGGCTTCCTTAAATAATTCGGTGGGGACTTCTGCCATCATCACCCCATCAGCAGAACGTTGCATCCGCTTTGCATTTTCTTCCCATCTGAAAATCCGCACTTTCCCATCTTTTCCGCGATAGGCTTTCATGCCCTCAAAGGCTTCCTGCCCGTAATGCAGGCAAGTAGCTGCCATGTGCATATTGATGTGTTCGGACGATGAAGTTTCCACTATGCCCCACTTACCATCACGATAATAGCAACGCACGTTGTAATCGGTTTTGAAATAACCAAAAGGCAGGTTTTTCCAATCTATATTCAACATAATTTAAGTGTTTTAATTTGTGATTTTATTGATTGGCTAAAATATAAAGAATATTTAGAAAATTGATTGTTAAGCATTTTTTTGTTAAAGAATTAACAATTTAGAATGTGAATAAATATTTTATTGGGGTGAGAGGCCATTTAGAGTTTAGCTTCTACTTCTAACCTCTAACTGAAACTTGAAACCCAAAACCTGTCTGCCCGCCGTAGCGAAGCGAAGGAGGGAAACTTGAAACCTGAAACTCCTAACCTCTAACCTCCATCCTCTAATACGCCCCTTTTTGTCCTTTAAAAATATTAAATACTGTTAGCCAGATAATTTTCAGGTCGAGGCCAAATGACCATGTTTCAACATACTTAACATCTAGTGCCACACGGTTTTTTATATCAGAAACCCTTCTAATCTCACCCCGGTAACCGCGCACCTGCGCCAGTCCGGTGATCCCTGGCTTAACAGTATGCCGCAACATAAACCTTTTGATCAACCGGCGATATTGCTTAGTGTGCTTCAACATATGTGGCCGGGGGCCAACCACCGACATACTTCCAACAAATACATTGATAAACTGTGGCAATTCGTCTAAGCTGGTTTTGCGCAAAAAACGCCCAACCGGGGTTACCCGCCTATCGTGACGGGTAGCCTGTATGTTATCGGCATCGGGGTTGTTACGCATGGTACGGAACTTAATACAAGTAAACACTTTGCCATCGGCACCTGTCCGTTTTTGAAGAAAAAACACTCCCTGGCGCGACCCTAACAATGATAAAAAAAACAGGATTAACGAAATCCATGAAAGAAATCCAATGATCACAATCAATGAAAACAAAATATCAAAAAACCTTTTCAGTATCCTGTTGTACAAATAGCCCAGCGGCCCTGAATGAAACTGCATTACCGGGACCATATCATAATTTACAAGCTGGGCATTCAAATACCCAAACTCTCCAAAATCGGGGATAATCCTTAATTTTATAGGATATTCCCTAATTACCCCGGCAACGATATGCAATTTATCTTCGGGCACCTTGTCCAATGCAAGGTAAACTTCATCCACTTCATATTTTTCAATAACAGACCTTAACATTTCCCAGTTTCCGAGAATATGTTTTCGTTTATTCAAACGGTCGTCGATATAGCCTAAAAATTTATACCCGTTCCAGGCATTGCTTATGAAGTATCGTTCAAGTTCGCGGGTTTTGTGGGTGTAACCAACAATAATAACATTCCTAAAATTGTATCCCAGCTTCCTGTAAAAGTAAAAGGAGAAGTACAATAGTGATTTCCAGAAAATCAGCGATACAAAAAATGCCGGGAATAGATATTTTAAATCCTGCCGTGGGAAATAGTTAAGCTGATAAACCTGGAAGTACAGCAGGAAGAGAAAAAAGTAGAATACAATAATTTTTACATAGGTAAAAAGTAAAGATTTCTTACGTGTATTCCGGCTGATTTTATTGGCGCCAAAAGACAAAGTAAGGATAAACCATACTACATTGATGTAGGCATAAAACAGCAAAAAGCCGGAATCAAAACAATCTTGAGATGGCCTGGAATAACAAAACCCTGCCACAAAAAAAAGGTTAAGGATCACAAAATCACCTGTGATGGAAATTACCGGGATGTATCTTGAGTATCTTACTGACAAGGTGTTTTATTTTTTTTTGATTATTTTTTTGCAAATATAGAAGTTTGGAGGTTAATAGTGATGCGTTTTGGGTTACGGCAAAAAGAAATTACTGACGCAGATTAGCGCGGAAAAACGCAGATAAAAACAAATCCGAATGTATGGCACCGTTAATATTTCCTTAGCGACTTAAAGTCGCTTAGGAAATTGCTAACCGACGTTTCAAAGTTATTGCGGACGTTGGAAAGCCGGG
>NIVA01000126.1 GCA_002254335.1 Bacteroidetes bacterium 4572_114
TTTAATTATGGATGGCAAAAGTAGTCAATTGTGTTTTGTCATTTGGGTTCAATAATAAATTGAATAATAATCTTTAACTTCGAGCCAAATTTTAATTTGATGTTAAAACGAGAGGATTTAATACATCAGGGCCGAATATCCCCAAGTATCATTATACACTTATCAGAAAAACATTAATTGAACAAGGTTTACGTTTAGTTAACAATAGCAGATATTTTACTATTTGGGCACCACGTCAAACGGGGAAAAGTACCTATTTCAGGCAACTTGCCGGAGAACTGGAAAAGCAGGGGTATAAAGTTGCCCATATCAATTTTGAAAACTACAAAAATGCAAGTAAAGAAGCTTTTTTAGAAAGATTATGCGGTGAGATAAAATTATTTTGGAGCATAGATTTCAGGCACGAAGAATTATCCAGGATCTTTTATCAAATTGAAAAGATAAAGAAAAAAAAATGCGTTTTAATCATTGACGAAGTTGAAGGGATAAATCAAGGATATTTTGGAGACTTCCTACACTCTATCAGAAATGCTTACCATTCAAGGGAGGAACATTGTTTAAAAAGTGTAATCCTTGTAGGGGTATCAAATATTGTAGGGGCAGTACAGGATAATGCAAGCGAAGCAAAGCAAGACCGTATGGTCCCGTTTAATATTGTCGATAACCTGAATGTCCCTTATTTTACTATTGATGAAGTTCGTGAACTCCTTAACCAGCACGAAGGGGAAACCGGGCAGCTGTTTGAAGAGAAGGTAAAAGAAAAAATCTGGCAAATCACCGCCGGGCAACCTGGATTGGTAAATGGTTTTGCGAAAATGCTTGTTGACAACAACCCCGATAAAAAGCTATTGGGTTGTGATAATTATTTGAAAGTAGAAGATTGGTATTTACGCCTGGCCATTGATAAAAACTTTGCAAATATTTTGAGCAAGGCACAAGAAGAGCGTACCTTTGTTGAACGCCTGCTTTTTACCGAAGATGAAATACCTTTTAAAATTGACAGGCCAAGCATAAAACTTTTGCATACCAACGGGTTGATAAAAGACGATGGCAACGGAAACGTAACTTTTTGGGTGCCGTTTTACAAGAAGCGGCTTTACGATGTTTTTTATCCATATACCAACGGCGAAAAGACTGGCATTTTGAGAAGTATTGCAATTGATACCCTTTTCGATAACAATGGAAACATCAAATTTGATGAACTAATTACAGGTTATAAGGAGTATGTAAAACGTCGCGGTTTTAAGGTCTTTATGGAAAAAGACGAAAACGGAAATTACAAATCCATAAAAGAAAGTGCTTTGGTTTATAGCTTCGAAACTTATCTGCAAGCATTTTTACAAATAACAAAAGGTAAAAGTTACAGGGAAGCGGACACTGGCCTGGGGAAAAGTGATTTGATAATCAACGTCAAATCAAAAGAATATCTTGTTGAGACCAAGATTTACTATTATGAAAGTCAATTTCTTGAAGGGAAAAACCAACTTGCTTATTATTGCAAAAGTTTGGGGCTGAACAAAGGGGTTTACCTTGTTTTTTGCCCGACAGGTATTAAATACCCGGAAAGCATAAAGGAATTGACGGAAAATATTAACCAGGTAGATGTTTCAACCTATTTAGTTGAGTATGGTGAAGCTAAATGGTAAAACAAAAAAAACACAGTTTGCCCAGTTTCTTCCACAAGAAATAGTAGAAGCAAGAAATGGGAGCTTCACAATCCTTCAGGCTCCTTCACCTCAGCTTGTAGCTGGCTTAACTTTGTAATAACCTTTTCATATATATTCTCATATATCTCAAGGTGTTGTTCGTAATAGGCTGTGCTTTCCTCGTATTTTTTTTTGCTGATGTTATGTTTGGCAAATACCTTTTCAAATGAGGTGATGGCTATATTTTCTTCATATTTTCCTATCCGTCTCATTTCCCGCAACACTGCCTCGGCAATTTGCATGTCAACAATTATTACAACCATTGAGTCGGGCTGGATTATATTTTCAGGTACTTTATTTTCGGTTAGGTCTTGTTTTGGCGCACACGAAAAAAGTATAAGTATTGTTAAGAAGGGTACAACTGCGAAAATTCTGTTCATCCGGTGAGATTTTGGGCTGCCCGTATTATGCCGAAAATCGTTAATTATCAATTCGCGCATTCGCAGCTATTTTTTAATTTCCAACTTCCGACATGAATTTAATCCGCATAAGGCGGATCTCTTCTTCATTAAACTCTTCCTCACCTAACTCATCGAGGGCATCCTGGATTGAGTCAGATTCGGCTTCATTGAAATATTCAATAATTTCTTCCTGATGGTACTGATCAACAAATTCGCTGACATAGTAATCGATATCGAGTTTTGTGCCGGAGGCGACAATCCTTTCAATTTCTGTAAGCAGTTCATCAATTGTAAGCCCCTTGGTCCTGGCAATATCCACAAGAGAAAGTTTTCTGTCGATGCTCTTGATCACATAAACTTTAAGCCCCGATTTATTAATAACCGATTTAACCACAAGGTCGTTGGGCCTCATAATGTCGTTCTCCTCAACATAGTCGCTGATCAATTCGAGGAAAGGTTCCCCATATTTTTGGGCTTTTCCCTGGCCAACACCGGTAATCTGGGTAAGCTCCTCCATTTTAATGGGATATTGGATAGCCATATCTTCCAGTGATGGATCCTGAAAAATAACAAATGGCGGAAGTTTTTCATGTCTTGAAATGTCTTTACGTAAATCTTTCAGCATCGAAAACAGGGCCTGATCGGCAGAGATAGTTTTATGTCCGCCACCCCCAGTAAAAATTTCGTCGTCATCATTCGGGTTATCGTAGTCATGGTCTTTGGCCAACATTACCGAATATGGGTCCATAATGAAGTCATGGCCCTTTTTGGTCATCTTCAACAATCCATAATTGTCTATATCTTTAACAATTAAATTTTGTATCAGGGCTTGTCTGATAACAGCGTTCCAAAACTTTTCGTCATTATCGGCGCCACGGCCAAAAGATTTTATAATGTGGTGCTTATACGATTTAAGTGCTGCTGTATTTTTACCAACCAGGATGTTAACTATATGTTTTGCCTTAAAGAGTTCTTTTACTTCCAATATAGTCTCAAGTACAATAACAATGTAATCCCGGCCTTCGAATTTTTCTTTCGGGTGCAGACAGTTGTCACACGAACCGCAGTTGTCTCGTGGATATTCCTCTCCAAAATAATGTAACAGTTGTTTATGGCGGCAGATAGATGACTCAGCATAAGAAACAGTTTCTAACAAAAGTTGTTGGGCAATTTCCTGTTCGGCAACAGGCTTTCCCTTCATAAATTTTTCCAACTTTTGAATGTCGTCATAGCTGTAAAATGTTATGCAATTTCCTTCACCGTCGTCACGGCCCGACCGGCCTGTCTCCTGGTAATACCCTTCCAGGCTTTTTGGCATGTCGTGGTGGATAACAAACCTCACATCGGGTTTGTCTATCCCCATGCCAAAAGCAATTGTTGCCACAATAACGTCCTTTTCTTCCATTAGGAACATATCCTGGTTGGTTCGTCGTGTAACGGCATCTAAACCGGCATGATACGGCAGTGCCTTAATCCCGTTTACCTGTAACGTTTCTGCAATCTCTTCCACTTTTTTACGGCTCAGGCAATACACAATACCCGATTTCCCTAAGTGTTGTTTAATATATTTGATAATATCCTTGATTACATCTTTGGTTTTGGGGCGTACTTCATAATAAAGGTTGGCGCGGTCGAAAGAGGATGTATAAATTGTGGCATCAAGAATATTCAGGTTTTTAAGGATATCGTGCTGGACTTTTGGCGTGGCAGTGGCAGTAAGTGCAATTACCGGGACATCCTGGCCAATGGCTTCAATGATTGGCCTCAGCCGTCTGTATTCAGGCCTGAAATCATGTCCCCATTCAGAAATGCAATGTGCTTCGTCAATGGCAAAAAACGAAATATTTATACTCTTAAGAAATTCAACATTTTCTTCCTTTGTCAATGATTCGGGGGCCACATAAAGCAATTTTGTTGTTTCATTTGTAAGGTCTTCCTTAACTTTTGCGATTTCAACTTTTGATAATGAAGAATTAAGAAAATGGGCAATGCCCTGATCAGTGCCAAAATTCCGGAGGGTGTCAACCTGGTTTTTCATCAAGGCGATAAGTGGTGATATTATTATTGCAGTACCTTTTTTAATTAGTGCCGGAAGTTGATAACACATCGACTTACCGCCACCGGTTGGCATTATCACAAAAGTATCTTTACCATCTAAAAGGTTGTAGATTATGGCTTCCTGGTTGCCTTTAAAACTATCGAAGCCAAAGAATTGTTTCAAAACTTCATGAAGTGGGTAATCCTTGACCCCCATCACGGCAGTGTCTTGTTTTAACATAGTCAAAAAAAATAGTATCTTAATAGATTTTAACTTGCAACCCCTTAAATTAATCATGCAGGCCGCAGACGAAAGATATTCAAAATTATTCTTTGTTAAGAACGCAGTTGATTATTAATTCAATAACTAATTACAAATTTAATAAAAATTTTTTAGAACGAAAACAAATTTTTTTTACAAAACTTTAATACGGGATAAACTCTAATCTAACAAATGCGTTAATCAATCATAAAATTAATTCATTTTCTGATAATCAATTAATTTTGTGCAAAAAAATTAATTAATTTTTCAGGACAATATATTTGGTTATGAAAAAGACTTATCGGGAGATTAAACAAATTGCATCGAAAACAATTGAAACAGAGGCTTATGCAATAACAAAATTAATTGATTATATTGATGATGGCTTTGCGAAATGTGTTGAAGCAGTCCTTTTATCAAAAGGGAGGGTGATTATTACCGGAATTGGGAAAAGTGCTGTTATCGGTTCAAAGATTGTTGCAACGTTAAATTCAACCGGGACACCGGCAATTTTTATGCATGCTGCCGATGCTGTCCACGGCGATCTTGGGATTATCCAAAAAGACGACATCATCCTTTGTATTTCAAATTCCGGCAACACACCCGAAATTAAAATACTTATCCCTTACATAAAACTCTCGGGCAACCTGCTGATTGGGTTGGTTGGAAACAGGAAATCGTACCTGGCACAGCAAGCCGACCTGATTATTGATGCCACTGTTGAAAAGGAGGCCTGTCCAAACAACCTTGCCCCCACGTCCAGCACTACCGCGCAGTTGGTAATGGGGGATGCACTGGCGGTAAGCCTTTTGGAATGTCGGGGGTTTACTACCGAAGATTACGCAAAATACCATCCGGGAGGTGTACTTGGCAAAAAACTTTTCCTGCGTGTTTCCGATCTCTATTTGCAAAATGAAAAACCACAGGTCCAGGCCAGTGCTGATGTAACCACTGCTATTATCGAGATTTCCTCGAAACTACTTGGCGCTACTGCTGTCCTTGATAGGGAAAAACTGATAGGTATGATAACCGACGGCGACCTGAGGCGCATGATGCAATCGGGCAAGCCTTTGAATGAGCTGATGGCAAAAGATATAATGACCACTAATCCGAAAACCGTTGGGCCAAACAGCCTTGTTGCCCATGCACTTGACATTATGCGCTCGAAAAATATCACACAACTCCTTGTGGAGGACAAAGGGCAATACCTTGGCGTGATACACCTGCACGATATTTTAAAGGAGGGGATATTGTAAAATATCATCAGGGCAAATGCTACAAAAATTGTATGGCCGATGGCTTTTTATGACGATGGCCATTTTGTGTTGTTTACCGTTTCGTTCCAGCCTGATTAATTCATAGGTTTTTCGTCATGAGAAGTCAAAGTAGTTTGGCTTCGCAATAGATCAATTTGTGAATTAATCAGGTTGGGTTCAAAAATATGCCTACAATCGCTAAACATCTAATTCCTTTTTGCCGGCATTAATTGTTTCGGCCAGCTTACTAAAATTATGGGCGTGGTGAAAGACTCTGCTACCGGTGAACCAATGCCTTTTGTAAACGTAGTTTTTAAGGGGACGACGATTGGCTTGACCACCGGTTTTGATGGTTCCTACTCCATCGAAACAAAAAGCCCTGCCGATAGTATTATCGCCTCTTTTGTTGGGTACGGCCGACAGGTGAAAGCGGTTGTTAAGGGCAAATTCCAATACATCAATTTTAGCCTTGGGCCAAGTAGTTTTATTCTTGAAACGGTTGTAATAAAAGCCGGGGAGAATCCTGCTGAAATCCTTCTCAGGAAGATTATCAGGAACAAAGAAAAAAACGATCCCGACAAATACGATGCATATCAATACGAAGCCTATAACAAAATCCAGATCGATGCCAACAACATAACGGATAAATTTAAGAAACGGCGGATATTCAGGCAATTCCAGTTTATTTTCAATAATGTGGACACCTCAACGGTGAATGGCAAGGCCTATTTGCCGATTTTCCTGTCTGAGTCGCTGTCTGAGGTTTATTCCAGGAGAAAACCCAGGGCATCCATCGAGATAATCAAGGCAACAAAAATCTCGGGTATCGAAAACGAAAGTGTGATGCAGTTTTTGGGGGATAAGTTTCAGCACACAAATATTTATGACAATTACATCAACCTTTTTCAAAAAAACTTTGTTAGCCCTATTTCCAACTCCGGCCTGAATTTTTACAAATACTATCTGATTGACAGTGCATATTTCGACAACAAGTGGTGTTACAAAGTAATGTTCAAGCCCAGGCATAAACAAACCCTTACTTTTACAGGGCATTATTGGGTGCACGATACTACTTTTGCTATCAAGCAGGTAGAAATGCGCATTGTTGATGATGCCAATATCAATTTTATTAACGACCTGGTGATTGCCCTGGAATACGACCTGGTGGACGGGAAGTATTGGCTGTTGACAAAAGATTATATAATTGGTGATTTCAACCTGATTGAAGATGATAAAAAGACACTTGGCTTTTTTGGCCGAAAAACTACTACTTATCGAAATTACCTGATCGACCAGCCAAAAGATGATAAATTTTATTCCAACCCCGTAAACATTGTGGTCGAAGACAGTGCACATTTGCAAGTTGATGAATTTTGGGACAAAAACCGGCACGAGGAGCTTACCCGGGATGAAAAAACCATCTATTTCATGATAGATACCCTGAAGACCATCCCCCGTTTCAATACCTATATTGATATTATCGAAATGGTTACCACCGGATATTACGAAACCGGTAATTTCGAGTTGGGGCCGTATGCTTCTACGCTTAGTTTCAATGCTGTGGAAGGGGTTCGTTTTAGGTTTGGCGGGCGCACAAGTAATAAGTTCAGTACCAAAATTATGCTGTTTGGCCATGTGGCTTACGGAACAATGGATTCGCGATGGAAGTATGGCGGTGGCTTTCTTTATATGTTATGGCGGTGGCTTTCTTTATATGTTGAATAAAAATCCACGCAGGGCATTTGGAGGGTCATTTCAATACGACCTGGAACAACTTGGGGCAAGCCAGAATGCATTTCGTGAGGATTTTTTCCTGGCCTTCCTGTTCAGGCGAAACCCTGCCGATAAGCTATCGTTGGTAGAAGGGATGAAAGTCCATTACGAGCATGAATGGTTCAAACCGGAATTTGTACCCGATTGGCGACACAAAGTTTGAGTTCTATTATCAGGACGGTGCCACTCAAAAAATTTCAGAAGAAACTGCAATCACCTCCTCGGAAATAAGGTTGGATACCAGGTTGGCATACAAGGAGCGTTTCCTGATTGGCGAATTTGAACGCCTTAGCCTGGGCGCCAAATACCCGATTTTAGAGATCAGGTATGGGTATGGAATCCCAAGTCCGCGCAGCGATTACGAGTATCATAAATTGCAGCTAAGTATCAGTCATTGGTTTAATGCGTTTAATGTGGGCTGGTCGAAATACAAAATTGAAATTGGCAGGATTTGGGGGGTGTTGCCATATCCATTATTAAAACTACACGAAGGCAATGAAACCTATTTTTTTGATGAACAATCGTTTAACACGATGAATTATTACGAGTTTGTGAGCGATAAATACATCAGTGCATATTACACCCATCACTTCGATGGATATTTTTTCAACCGGATACCTCTTTTCAGAAAATTAAAATGGCGCGAAGTGGCCTATGTGCGTGGGTTGATTGGTGGGATGGACAAAGCAAACAAGGAGTATTCGGTTTTTCCTGAAGGCTTAAATACATTAGATAAACCCTATTTTGAAACAGGGATTGGGGTTGAGAACATATTTAAAGTAATGAGGGTGGATGCCATTTGGCGGCTTTCTTATCTTGACAACCCAAATATTTCTAAATTTGGGATCAGGTTTAGCCTGCATTTTTTATTTTAGTGTAATTTTGCCCCGTCCGCCGAAGCCCCTTACAGACATAAATTTGATGAATGTTCTTGGCGAAGGCGGATTGAGTTTGTTTGATGTTTCGGGTTTCCCTCCTTCGCTTCGCTTCGGCGGGCAGGCAGGTTTCAGGTTTCTAACTTCTTAATAAAACCAATGATTTTAAGAACAGATCATATCTACAAAAAGTACAAACAACGGATGGTTGTGAAAGACGTTTCCGTGCAGGTTGCCCAAGGCGAGATTGTTGGGTTATTGGGGCCGAACGGTGCCGGGAAAACAACCACCTTTTACATGATGGTAGGGCTTATCAAGCCATTTGGCGGGAAAGTTTTTCTGGATGATATCGACATCACTGCCGAGCCGATGTACAAACGCGCCAAACATGGTGTAGGTTACCTGGCACAAGAATCCTCTGTTTTTAGGAAACTGAGCGTAGAAGACAACCTTAAGGCCGTGCTTCAATTCACTAAATTTTCAAAACAGGAACAAAAAGACCGGCTTGAATCCCTCCTTGATGAATTTGGACTGCAACGCATCCGAAAAAGTAACGGGATAACGCTTTCGGGCGGAGAGCGGCGCAGGACCGAAATTGCCCGCGCCCTCGCCGTGGACCCACATTTTATTTTATTGGACGAACCCTTTGCCGGTGTTGACCCCATTGCCGTTGAGGATATCCAATCCATCGTAAGCAAACTAAAGAAAAAAAATATCGGTATCCTAATTACCGATCATAATGTTCACGAAACCCTTTCGATTACCGACCGTGCTTACCTGCTTTTTGAAGGCGCAATTCTAAAAGCAGGAACAGCCCGCGAACTGGCCGAAGACGAACACGTGCGCAAGGTTTATCTTGGCGAAAACTTTGAGTTGAGGAGGTAGCTGTGGGGGAGGTTTGGTGTTTGGTGTCCGTTGTTTGGCGTCCGTTGTTTGGTGTTTGGTGTCCGGTGTCGGATGTCGGTGTCCGGTGTTTGATCTTGTCCCAACATCAAAAATCAAAAATCGTTAATCGTTAATC
>NIVA01000127.1 GCA_002254335.1 Bacteroidetes bacterium 4572_114
GGTGAATAGCTGTCAGACAGTTTAGATTAAAAGTCAAACATATAATAATTTAGGTTCTGTGTGTAATATGGAAAATAACTGTCTGACAGCTTTTGAACCATTGAAACATTTTAGCATTTTCACACTAACACAACAACAATGAACATCAAAGAAATAAAGCAACTTCTTGAAGGGATAAAAAAAGGTGACCTTACGGTTGAAAATGGCCTGAACAAACTAAAATACCTGCCTTTTCAGGATTTGGGCCACACAAAATTGGATAACCACCGTGAACTTCGACAAGGATATCCCGAAGTGATTTTTTGCCAGGGTAAATCCACCGTCCAGGTTTTAAGCATTATAAGTTCAATGGTCGAAAGGGGGCAGAACGTTTTGGGCACAAGGGCCAATAAAAAGATGTTTAAAGCGGTTGCAAAGAGCCATCCAACCGCTGAATATCATAAACTTTCAAAAACCATCACACTAAAACAAAATGAATACGAGGTGCCGGCTTCTTATATTTCAGTAGTTACTGCAGGTACTTCAGATATACCTGTTGCAGAAGAAGCCGCCGTTACAGGGGAGTTTTATAACAACAAAGTTGAACGGTTTTATGATGTCGGTGTTGCCGGTATCCACAGGATACAGGGCAATATCGAGAAAATTGCCGGGGCAAGGGTAATTGTTGTTGTGGCCGGAATGGAAGGGGCTTTGCCAAGTGTTATCGGTGGCCTTGTTGACAAACCGGTTATTGCAGTCCCCACAAGTATTGGTTATGGTGCGGCTTTTAACGGGATTGCAGCTTTATTGGGAATGTTGACCAGTTGCGCCAGCGGTATTAGTGTTGTAAATATTGATAATGGTTTTGGGGCGGGTTATCTGGCCAGTATGATAAATAAATTAAAATAATTTGGGTATATCATGAATAATTATCCAATAACTTGCACACAGATGTGCATAAGTAAATATAAATATTGTTTATCACATCATTTTAAAACTACTCTTCAAACAAATCTTTATGCCGGGTATAATGCCCCCATTTTTCCATCACTTCCTGCATATCATTTGGCAGAGGGGTTTCAAAATATACTTCCTTGTTTGTACCGGGATGGATAAATCCCAAAGAAGCCGCATGAAGGGCCTGGCGCGGAATCAATTTGAAACAATTCAGGACAAACTGCTTATATTTGGTAAAAGTAGTCCCTTTCAAAACCTGGTCGCCACCATAGCGGGCATCGTTAAACAGGGGGTGCCCGATAAATTTTAGATGTGCCCTTATCTGGTGGGTGCGCCCGGTTTCCAGTTTACATTCAACCAAAGTTACATAACCAAACCGTTCGCGAACCTTATAATGTGTTGTTGCGTGCCGTCCCTGGTCCCCCTCGGGAAAGACAAACATTTGCAACCTGTTTTTTGGGTTGCGCCCGATATTCCCCGTTATGGTCCCTTCATCATCTTTCAGGTCGCCCCATACCAATGCCAGATATTTCCGGTTGATGGAATGTTCGAAAAACTGCTTCCCCAGGCGGGTTTGGGCAAGTTCGTTTTTAGCTATCAGCAAAACCCCTGATGTGTCCTTGTCGATGCGGTGTACCAGCGATGGGGCCACATTTATATTGTCCTTATAATAATATGCCAGGGCATTCAAAAGTGTCCCTGTGTAATTTCCGTGGCCGGGATGCACCACTATGCCAGCCTCCTTGTTCACCACCAAAATATCATCATCCTCGTAAAGGATTTCAAATTTTATGTCTTCGGGTATTACTTCAAATTCGTGTACCGGGTTTGGCAACACAATGGAAACTACATCAGAGGGCCTGACCTTATAATTGGATTTAACAGGATTGTCATTTACCAGGATATTGCCGGCCTTTGCAGCATTTTGGATTTTGTTGCGCGAAACATTTGGTATCCTGTTGAAGATGAACTTATCGATACGGACAGGGCTTTGCTTCGGATCACAGGCAATACGGTGATGTTCGTAGAGTTCTTCCGGCCCTGCTGATAATATGTCTTGTTCTTCTTCGGCCATAACCTATCGCGACAATATCAGCTTTTGGATCATGGTTTGATTATTATGCCTGTCGTTTATCCGGATGAAGTAAATCCCTTGCTTAAGAAATGAAAGGTTGACCTGCGGTTGATACGGTGTAAAATAGACCCGCTGCCCTAATATATTAAAAACCTCTATTTCCATTTCAGAAACCACCTCATCATCCAAACCAATTTCTATGGCCACGGCCCCGCCCTGGGGCAACATCATAAACCTGATGGCAATATTCCCATCAACGGAAGGGTTGGGAGATACCAGAAAATAATCCAAAGTACTGCTTTTTATTATCGGGTCATCTTTCAGTTTTTTACCCAGCACGGGCCTTATCATTAACGAACCCGTGTAACTTGTTTTATCCCAAACCCCGGTTGTATTATAAAAAATATGTTCACTGGCGTCATTGTATGCATCAAACCCCACATTAAGGTTATGCGTTGTGGTCTGTATCCATCCAACATAAAACGGATAGTCACTCTGCAAGGGTAAAGCTGTATCGAGGTGATAGGTATGGAATTTATACAGGCTGTCTTCAAAAACAGGTTTCATCCGTTCCTGCGTATAAATTAGCTCCCCGGGCCTGCCATTCAAATCCTTCCAAACCGCAAGGTAAAAAAATTGTTCGTTGGCCCCTGTAAGGGTTTTGTTAAAAAACATTTGCACAGCCCTTAAGGTGTCCCTCATACTAAGGTTAAATTGATAAGCCAGTTGCGAGCCGGCCGGTGTAAGCCCATAGCCAAACTCGGCCGTGCCATCATCATAAGCATAATAATTAAAAAATTCCTGCCGGTACCTCATGGTATCCGATAGGCCCAACACCTGGTCGCCAATCAGGTAATGCGTAACATCAAAATAAGCACTATCGCGGCCTCCAAACGGTGGAAAAATACCCTTAACCGGAGGGGTGGCAAATTCAGGGTATTTGATATATCCAAATTCGTTAAAAACCTCCATGCTCCAACTACCTCCATCATAATCATAAACATCTCCACCAGCGTCATTTTTAACATCATAACGATAATTCGCCGTTTGGTTGATATTGTCAAGGTTGCTAATGTGCATCTTTAACCCGCCCTTAATTGCACTGGTAGGATCATCGCGGTATTGTGTGAATGGCATACTTTCGAACTCCTTGAGGAAAGAGGGCGCACGGCCGGTAAAGGTGATATATTCGTAAGTTGTGTCCTGCCTCGAACGGCCAATGTTTAGATAGATAAAGTCAACGTTCCAGTAATCGCAGTTACTTTGCCAACTTTGCAGGTTATCGCTGGCAATGCTGGCATAATTAAAAAACCTGAACTGAAAGTCGCCCCTCAAATATGCTGTGTCAGTTATTGGGATCATTACCTGTCGAAAGTAGCCGCTGTCGTTGGACAAATAATTGAGCTTAAATGTATCCAGCTTCATTCCTTTGGAAGCCCATACCCGCTGCCAATCGGTATATGGCCGGTAAACCGAATCGCAGGGAAGCATAACAAAATCCTTGGCATAAAGGGTATCATTGATAGTTGTGCCCCAATTGGCATTACATGGCGAATACAGTACGTCGCCCGGAAAAATAGTATCGGACGGGCCAATATATATCCCCACCGAAACTTCAATGGAATCAACATACCAAAAGACGGTATCGCTGGTGTAGTGTCCAAACTCAAGCACTAACGAATCCTGCTTTTGCGGATCGTTGCCCCTGCCCTGCGGTTGATAATAGAAACTTAAATAAATTGAATCTGCCGGTGTGATGGCCCGTGCCACAGGGTCAAATACCGAATCAAGCCTGATTGGCCTCGATGTCAACTCATCGGCCTTGAATTGCAATGGATTGGCATCGGGGTAAACATTTCCCAATGCATCGAGGACATCAAAAGTAGCTGCGCCCCATGATGGCGGGAGATAAGGAAAATCGGTATTGATAAAAACATAATAATCGACCCACCGTGCAGTATCGGGGTAAATGTCTTTTTGCTTAAAGTCTTCGAAGAATGGCAGGTTTAGGGCCGTTGGGGTGAATAGGTAAGATGATTTAAAATCCTTTTCAGGCAGGTTTTGATGATGGTTTTTAATAACGGGGTTAACAGGCAAACCCGAAAGTATCTCCTGGCCCCGGACCAGTTGAGAGCTGAAAATAAATAATAATATTATGGTGATCAATTTCTTCATCAATCCTCTACTTTAATTGGTTCTACCATCAGGCTGTCTATACGTAAAGTATCCGATCCGTAGGCAATTATCAACGAATCGAAATTAAAATCCAAATCCGACCTAAACCACAAATCTACATATGAACCATAATCCACACGGTAATTTGTGCTCCCTGCCGGTTGCTGGTTAAATACCCTGGAATGTAATTTGTCGCGCTCATCAAAATATTTGAGAAAGCCTACATTAAAAGAGGAACTGTTCAGTATGTCGATAACCTCTGCTTCGGTTTTCCCGATCAGGAACGGCACTTCAATTTTTTCGCCATCCAGCCCTTTTCCAAGCACCAACTCAATGGCCGAGCCTTTTTGTATTTCCATTCCCGGAATTATGGTATCGCCTTCAAACCGTTGGGCAAGGACGGCATTTTTGGCAAAGTTCTCAACATATTCCATCTTTTCAAGTTTAAGGCCGTTTGCCTTCAACTCATTTAGGGCCTGCCTTAACGAGAGGTCTATCAGATTGGGCATGGGGATCATTTCAGGTTGTGTGGCAACAACGGTAACATAAATTTTGCGCCCTTGCTTTACCTTCGACCCGGCAGGGGGGTCTTGAAGTACGATGGTCCCCTTTTGTAAATGATCATCGTAAACCGAATCAATTACCAAAAACCCATACTTGTCAGTAACGTCATTTTTTTCAAGATCATAGTATTTCACACCTGTAAAGTCAGGTACCGTAAGTGCTTCACCATGATGGGTATAAACATCTAATGCTTTAAGTGTCAGCCAGAGCAAAGCAACCGCTATCACAACAGCAATTGCGAGATGTTTAAAAAAAACTTTGCTCATTAAGAAATTAAAAAAGCCCATTCAGGTTACCCGATGTTTTATTGTGAAATGATTAAAATTCAGCCTTTTTCAAGGATTTCATATTAACTTTAAAAGCAGGGTTTTATTGCCGCTTTCAAATGGCAAAGATATTAAAAGATTGAAGTTTGTAATAATGGGGCTAAATTAATCTGAAAATTTGTTGATGTGCAAATCTGAAAATGAAAACCCTACGGGGAATTTGAAAAAACTGACGCAGGTTTACACTGATACAACGGATTAAAAATCCGTTCGACCAGCGAAAATCCGCGTCTGAAAATATTGTTAACATGTTAGCATTAGTGACTTTTTAAGAGCCTAAATATTATTTTGTCCCAATAACTCAGGCTACTCATTTAAAATAGAACAAATTGAAAATACCTATTTATGGATTCCATCAATGATAAATACACGAATTTAATGAATTAGCCAATTAGTAGTGTCAAAAGTTATACGGGTAACCGCAACTCCAATAGAGATGCACCAGAATTGAATTAGAAAAATATAACAATTTGTTAACAAATTAACAACACATTAAAAATTGATATATTTTTGTCAGCTATTTTTTAAAATGCTTTGGTTTCATGTTGTTGTATATTGACCGATGAAAAACTGACGAAAATCAGCATTTTTTTTCAGATTAATCAATAATAGGTATTTATTGACATTTTGCACACAAATTTTGCACTAATCAACAAATCAGAATAAATTTTAATTCATATTATTGCACCGCTTTTGAAGCAGATAACAAATAAATTCCCAAGAATAAAATAACAAATGTCAAAGATTGTTCATGCTGATGGATAATCGAAATTGTTTAAATCGTTGAATTTTAGACATTGAGACTCCCGATTTTGGTGGGGTATTCCCAAAAATGCTTGTCCATGAAGGTGATGAGGTCAAGGCCGGCACATTGCTATTTTATGACAAATACCGGGAAAATATTAAATTCTCTTCGCCCGTCAGTGGCATCATTAAAGAGATTAAAAGGGGGGCCAAACGTGTGCTTTTAGAGATCAAGATTGAAGCTGGTGCATCACAAGAGTTTGTCGATTTCGGTGCAGCCCCCCCCAACACATTAAACCGTGAAAACATCATCGAAAAGCTCCTCGAAAGCGGGATTTGGCCTGTCATCAGGCAGAGGCCATACACTGTTATCGCCAATCCGAAAGATGACCCAAAAGCTATTTTCATCTCTGCATTCGACACAAGCCCGATGGCACCCGATTTCGACCTGATAGTACATGGCCAGGGCGACGCTTTCCAGGCCGGCCTGGACGCATTAAAAAAACTGACTTCCGGAAAAATCCACCTAGACCTCGCAGCCGGTGTTACAGCTTCCAAAGTCTTTACCAATTCAAAAGATGTTCAGATCAATTATTTTAAAGGCCCTCATCCATCAGGAAACCCGGGTCCGCAAATCAATAAAATTGATCCCATTAATAAAGGTGAAATAATCTGGCACCTCAGGCCACAGGAAGTTTTGACAATCGGAAAGCTTTTCATAGAAGGTAAATTTAATGCAGAACGGGTTATTGCCCTTACCGGTTCCGAAATTTTAAAGCCCAAGTACTACAAAACCAAAATTGGCGCTTCAATCAAAAACCTGATAAAAGATAATGTTACCAACAGTAAATTACGGTTTATCAGCGGGAACGTGCTCACAGGCAAAAAAATCGCAAATGATGGTTATGTGGGCTTTTACGATTCGCAAATATCCGTAATCCCCGAAGGTGATTATTACGAACTTTTTGGCTGGGCCTTGCCAGGTTTCGGAAAGTTCAGTTTCTCTAAATCCTTCCCCACCTTTTTATACCCAAAACAAAAAAAGTACCGCCTCGATACAAACTACCATGGTGGCTACAGGGCATTTGTAATGACCGGTGAAATGGAAAAAGTTTTTCCATTCGACATTTACCCCATGCAACTTATCAAGGCTATAATGATTGAAGATATTGATGCCATGGAAAACCTCGGCATTTACGAAATAGATGAGGAGGATTTTGCACTCTGCGAATATATCGACACATCAAAAACCGAAATCCAGTCCATCGTTAGAAAAGGTTTGGACATGTTGAGAAAGGAAATGAGCTAAGAATGGAATGATGGAATAGTGGAAAAATGGGATAATACTTTAAATTGAATTTAAATTAATCAGATAATATAAAAATGAGTGCGTTAAGAAAAATAGTTGATAATATCAAGCCGCAATTTGAGAAGGGCGGGAGGTTCGAATATTTGTATTCAACATTCGAGGCTTTCGAATCTTTTTTATTTGTGTCGAATGCAACTACAAAATCGGGCAGCCATATACGGGACGTTATCGACATGAAACGTACGATGAGCGTGGTGGTAATCGCCCTCGTGCCGGCTTTGTTGTTTGGTATGTGGAACACCGGCTACCAACATTACCTGTCGCTTGGCGAAGCTTCAACACTCTGGCAAAACTTTTGGTTTGGCATTGTAAAAGTCTTCCCGATACTGGTGGTTTCGTATGTTGTAGGCCTGGGCATTGAATTTGCCTTTGCCCAGATGAGGGGCCACGAGGTAAACGAAGGGTTCCTGGTTTCAGGTTTCCTCATCCCGTTAATCGTACCACCGGACACACCATTATGGATGGTGGCCATTGCAACCGCTTTTGCAGTAGTAATTGGCAAAGAGGTTTTTGGCGGTACAGGGATGAACATTTTAAACCCGGCATTATTGGCACGTGCTTTCCTCTTTTTCGCCTACCCGCAGGATATGTCGGGCGATAAAGTTTGGATTGCCGAAAAAGCCGATGCATTTTCAGGGGCAACACCCCTCGGCAATTTATTGGTTGGCGAACCGGTTAGTTCATTGCCCAGTGCTGCTGATATGTTTTGGGGGATCATCCCCGGCTCGGTTGGCGAAACCTCCACCTTCCTGATATTGTTGGGCGCTGTGATGCTGATCTTTACAGGAATTGGCAGCTGGCGCGTAATGCTTTCGGTATTCTTAGGCGGCTTTGGCCTCGCAGGGTTTTTTTGGATACTTGCCAACTACGCCGGTGTTGACAATGCTTATATGGGCATCCCCCCTTACTATCATCTTATCATGGGCGGGTTTGCATTTGGGGCGGTATTTATGGCCACCGATCCGGTGAGCGCCTCACAAACCAATAAAGGTAAATGGATTTATGGAATACTTATCGGGGTGCTGGCAGT
>NIVA01000128.1 GCA_002254335.1 Bacteroidetes bacterium 4572_114
GATAATGGGATGCTTTTTTGGGAGAGCAGGAAATTATGCCCCGCCTTTTTTTTGTGGACATCAATTATTATTTCACTTTGGTCATAACCCATATACGAAGCGGCGAACCGGTATTTTCCGGGAAAAATATCCTTAATGGAATAACTTCCGTTTATGTCGGTGATTGCCCCTTTTACCAGGGCAGAATCAATTTGTGAAAACATCTGCACCGATGCAAAAGGCAGCCCTTCCCCGGTAATGCTGTCTTTTACAGAAATTCATTGGCGGTGGTGTTTTGGCTTTTTGGTAATGTTATGAGTCCGGTTTGAAAAGCCATATTAAGCCGCTAAACTTGCGACACGTAGTTAGCCCGCCTGGGTCCGTCCATACGGATGCCTTTCAGTCATATGGGTGCGCTAATAAACTTTTCTTATTGACTCATATTCATGTGTTTGAAAACAATAAAATTTCGCTAATTTTCAAAAACTTCGTTTTTAATCTGGACTCAGTTATATAATGTTGGCAAAGGTAATTTATTCACATCAACCGGGTTGTTTTTTAATGATACATTGTAATCCCGTTAATTTGATTTTGAAGGTCTTTTCGTATTAATTATTAATTTTCATCGGATCCTGTATCATCAGTTTGAGATAGGCATCAATTTGATGAACAAGATAAAAAGGCAAATTCAACAAATAATAGGATTTGCCACTAAGTGTCCGGGTTTTCTCAACTTTTAATTTTCCCGAATAAACCCGTACGGCAAATTGATGATCAACTTTATCCATAAATTGATGCAATGAACGTAACCTCCCAGAAGTTTTGGATTTGACCTCAATGGGTATAACTAAGCCATCGTATTTCCTGATAAAGTCAACTTCAGCATCAGCGTGTTTTTCTTCCCTTGTCCAAAAGCTCAGGCTTTCAAGCAAAGATTTACTAATCGCCCGTAGTTCTTGCCCTACAATATGTTCAGCTATCCTGCCCTCATACACCTCATCAAGTTGGCTTGAAACAAACAGGTCTTTTTGCATACCGGAAAAATAATTGACCAGGCCTGTATCCAATAATTGCAGTTTTGGTGATTTCCGAAAGTTTTCCTTTATCGGCAATTTTAAATTAGTAACAGGATGGATCAATTTGACCAACATTGCTTTTTGCAACACTTCAAAAGCCTCACTTACTTCACGTGATTTATATGTAGAGTTTCCGAAACCTGCAAATTTTATCCTTGAAGCAACATGAAAGAAAGAACTTTTGATGATGTGCCTGATTACTTTGACCATGGTATCGTTCCTGGCATACTTTTCAACATCGTCCAGATAAGTCAAAATCAGGCTTTCATAAATTCTGGATAAAGCCACCACATCCCTGTTTTTTGTATAGGATTCCAGCACTTCGGGCATACCTCCAATTATGGTATATTCCCTGAACAGTTTCGTCAATTTATCGTGTGCATAACCCGGAACCGGAATTTGAGTCAAAATATCCAATGATAATTTCTCGCCCAAAGCTGTTAAAAATTCAGGGAAGGAACAAGGATATACCGGCAAATATTCAACCCTGCCCACCGGAAAACTGATTTGCCTGCTGATCAATGTCTCTAACAATGAACCGGCTGCAATTACATTCAACTCAGGAGTTTCCTCGTAAAAATACCTTAACAGGTTTACCGCACGGGGCGAGTTTTGGATTTCATCAATGAAAATGAGTGTTTTCCTGTCTTGTTTTTCAAAGCCTTTAGTGAAAAAAATTGCCGATAAAATATCTTTAAAAGAAGCATCTTCCCTGAAAATGTTTCTTTCCTCCGGGTTTTCGAGGTTAAGGTCAATGTATTGGTCAAATTCACCGGAGAACATTTTAATAACTGTTGTTTTTCCAACCTGCCTTGCCCCGCGCAGAACAAGAGGCTTGCGTTTTGTCCTTTCCGACCATTGTTTCAAATCCTTAATTATGAATCTTTTAAACATATTATAGTAATAAAGTAAGGGGTAAAAGTACACATTCTAGTAACAAAGTAAGGGATAATTTCCGGAATATTTGTAACAAAGTAAGGGATAATATTAGGATTCCTGTAACAAAGTAGGGGATAATTATAATTATTTTGTAACAGAGTAAGGGATAATTTGGACAATTCTTGTAACAAAGTAAGGGATAACAGATACATTTTTCGTAATTATTTAGCTGGATGTTTTATTTGCAGAATCATTATAACACCATTCCCGACCATTCCACTGTCCAGACGAATTCCCTCTGGTCGCAGGGGAAGGGAACCCCCACGCACAAGCCACGGCAGCGGCCAGTGCGGTGGAATCCTCCCCCTTCGACCGTAGGGAGTCCGTACGGAAAGGGGGAGTTAGAGGGGGTCTGTGATAGTGGAAGTTAGATGTGTGCCTATTAAGATGCAACTAAATAATTAGCCGAAATATTTATTGGAAAAAACAATCATGCCGCTGAATTGTGTAATATTGTCCTTTTAAACTGAAGGAAAACGGGTTTTAAAGTTTATGCCCACTCAGATTGTGCAAAACCAAATAATTAAGGTCAATAAAATTTGCAAAGTTTATGCGTTTCAGTAGAAAACACAATGACATTATTACAACCTCAAAATAAGATCAGCGATGTTTGGCTCAAAGCCAGTGTGGTAGGCAGCTTGTGGGCTTCGGTGGAGATTATCCTCGGAAGTTTTTTCCACAACCTCAGGATACCGTTTGCCGGCACCATCCTCGCTATGAACAGCGTGGCCCTGATGGTTGCGTTCCATCAAATCTGGAATGTAAAGGGTTTGTTCTGGCGCGCCGGGCTTATCTGTGCCCTGCTAAAATCTATTTCCCCCAGCGCAATCCTGATAGGCCCCATGACCGGCATTTTTGCCGAAGCCCTGCTGATGGAGCTTTCCATAAGGGTATTTAGCCGCAACATTTTGGGATATGTTATTGGGGGCGCACTGGCACTTTCAAGCGCCATCGCACATAAAATTGTTACCCTTCTGGTTTACTATGGTTTCGACTTTGTTACCGTTTTGGTAAACCTGTACGATTATGCCGTGCGACAGATTGGATACCCTGACCTGAAACCCAAAACGGCAATATGGTTTTTGTTGGGCATATATATTTTTCTTGGCATTGTTTCATCGATTTTCGGGTTTGCGATTGGGCGAAAAGCGGCAAAAACACCCACGGGTGATGACCAACCTGCCAGGATCAGCATTAACACAGACAAGAAATTATTTGAACTGGACAAGGGCCAAAAGTTTTCGGTCAAGGCCCTGTTTTTGCACATTTTCGCCGTGGCCGTTTGCCTGGTGCTCATCAATAAATATTCTTTTGAACTGGGGTTTTTATTTATCGCGTTTTATGTTTCGTTCTCTATCTATTATTATAAACGGTCGATGCGGCATTTGAAAAGGCCGTTTTTTTGGGTACAGGTGTTGTTGTTGACCATGTTGGCAACCATATTCTTCAATGGTTTTCAACACGGTAATTTTTTCGACCCGCAAGGTTTGATGGTGGGGATTAAAATGAATGTCCGCGCCATATTGATAGTGGTTGGTTTTTCGGCAATCAGCGTTGAATTAAGGAACCCGGTGGTGAAATCGGTGTTGTCCCGCCGGGGTTTTTCGCAACTTTACCTTTCGGTAGGGCTTGCTTTTTCGGCCCTTCCATCGGTTGTTGAGCAGTTTACAAAACCAAAGCAATTCCTGCGAAGGCCGTTTCACACATTAAGTTCGGTATTGTTGCAGGCCGACCGCCTGTTTTCACTTTTCAGGGAAAGCATAAATAAACCCGGGGTATTTATCCTCACGGGCGAAAAGCATGAGGGAAAAACCACTTTCGCCCTAAATTTGGCCGAAGCACTGCAAAAAAAAGGATTTGCAACCGGAGGCTTTGTTGCACCCGGAAAAATTGAAGATAACCGGCGATCGGAATTTGATATTTTGGATTTAAAAACCGGGGCACAAAAACCATTATGCAGCATATATAATCAGGTAGGCGATAAAATTGGCCCGTTCAGGTTTTATACGGAAGGCCAAAAATTTGGGAAAGAAATTCTTGGGCCGGCGCACCTGGAAGGATGCGATATTGTTTTTATTGATGAGGTTGGCCCGTTGGAAATGAAAGGGCAGGGATGGTCGCCCGATATTGAAACTTTGTTGCAAAACCCCAGCCGGCCACATATCTGGGTCATCAGAAAGGGCCTGGTAGGGGAAGCCACACAAAAATGGGGCCTGATGGATGTACTGGTGTTTGATATTAATGTAGATAAAGCTGAAACTGTTTTGGGTTCGGTGTTGCAACGCATCAACAAAAACCCCGGAGAAACACCTTCCCCGGGGTAAAGCCTAACTTATGCTGCAGTCAGGGTTTGCAGTCAGGGCTTGACTTTAAGTCAAACCCTGACTCTGAAACTATTTCAGTATAAGTTTCTTATAAATGAATTGTCCTTCGGTGAAAATCTTCACCATGTAAATTCCGGGTTGCCTACCTGAGAGATTTATTTCTTTTTCTTGATTATTATTATCCCCCTGAACAAGTTGACCGTGTGTGTCAAATATTTCAATTATGGCATCTTCCCCGATTCCGGTTATTGTGAATTTGCCTGTTGTCGGGTTTGGATAAAGAGTTATTTTATTGGCAAAACCTCCCGATATCCCTGTTCCCGATACTTTGAACCCCATGATTGCAGAAAGCCCGTTTTCGGCAAAAGAGCAATCAACATTGGGCATGGTGAAATCAAATTCGGGGATCAGCTCAAACTCCTCTTTTGTTGAAGGTTTGTAGAGTTTAAAGAAAATTTGTTCTGCGGCGGCAAATCCATCTTTTTCAGAGCTGATGTTATCATCACCAAAAATTGTCAGGCAAGTTGCTTTGCCGTCAAGCGGGATAATTCCAAAACAATTTCCATTTATGTCGAAAGCACCGATGATGCTACCGGGTCCAAATCCTTGGATAGCTTCGGGCTTGATGGCAATGGTGTGGGAGGAAGGTGTTGGACGAGTTAACCCCCAGTGGCTTAAACCTAACAGGTTTTCGAAACCTGTTAGGTTTTCAAACGTTTCTTTCGCACAATCCCCAAAAGTCACTGAAATAGAATTGGAAGCCAGCACATAATAAGCTTTTCCCGGGTTGAGTGTCCCCAAGGTATTTATACCCATCACCGGCCAGTAAATGCCGTACCCGGCCACATCTTTCACTATTTCCAGATCGGACACCACCGGGGCAAACAAGTCCACTACATCCACCGGGCAGTCCGACACCACAGGCATCATATCCCAGCCATCGGCCAAAGCAACGGTTTTGTTTTCTTCCGGTATTCCGATAATAGTTAAGTCTGCTGTTGCATCCAGTTTTATTTTATAAGCCGATTGGGCATTCCAGGTACCGATTGTATTTATGTTATAGAACGGGTAATATATTTCATCCATCGTCATGGCAACTATCAACTCTGCACCTATCGGGCCAAAAACGTTTTCTATGTCATCGTTTATTGGAAGCAGGTAACTCGACAGGCCCGACCATCCTGCCGGTACACTGATGGTATGTAAGGGGTAGGTTGCCTGCGTAACGGTGACCATTATTTCGGGGGAGCCACCGGTTGCGGTAACTGTAATTTCACCAACGCGCCCTGACGCACTAACGTTTTCATCATAAAAGACGTTGATCATACCGTTTCCACTCCCACTTGCAGGGGCAACGCTTAACCATCCTTCCGGTTCGGCAACAGTCCAATCCGTGTTGGTAGTGATATTAAATATCGTACTGCCGGCAGGGGCCGATACATCTTGGTTGGCCGGACTGACTGCAAGTTCAGGATCGGAGCCGGCCTGTGTAACCGTAACCACAACATTCATTGCCCCGGCTGCAATAAATGTGATACTTCCAACCCTTCCGGTTACAGCGGTGTTTTCATCGTAATCCACGGTTAAGGTGCCATTACGGTTAAGGTGCCATTAGTATTGGAAGTTACGCTAAAACTAGTTGTGCCTTCTGATGCGGAGACACTTCTGTTGGATGGGGCAACTGCCAGTTCAGGATCGGCACCAGCCTGATTAACTGTTACAACCACATCAGTTACATCATCACCGGAAATGGTAATTGTGCCCGAACGTGGAGTCAGGGCGGTGTTTTCTTCGTAAGTAACTGTTAATGTACCGTTGTTGCTTCCACTCATTGGGGCAACGGTGAACCAGTCAACGCTTTCGGTTACTGTCCAGTCAACATTGGCCGTAACATTGAAAGTAGTGGTTCCCGCTTCAGCGCTCACATTTTGCACTGCCGGCGAAACCGAAAGTTCCGGTACATACCAGTGGATTCTGCCATACAGGTCCTTCTCGTGCGCGGGGCCGTAAAAATCACCTCCGAAATTGGAAAATGTGATATTGCCTGTATTTACATTTTTGGTAACGTTGTAGTTTTCACTTCCATTGGTAAAGAAATCGGCGAAATCAATGGTTAATTCCTGATCGTTATCAATTGTTATTAGCGTACTGCCCGGGCTGCCATTTTTGAAATCACAACGATTGAAAGGATTTTCGGTATCAATAATTGCTCCTTCGTGGATATTCAAACCATTAGTCCTCATGTTTTCAAAAAATGTAAAATAGGCCGAAACGGTACCCCCTGATTTTACATCGAAATAATAATACCCGGAAAGAGATTTGACGGCTGGTTCGTTTGTGTAAGAACCGCTCGACTGAAAAGCACCACCCGAATTGATGTTAAAGTGTGTAAGATCATTAAAGCTTGCAATTGAATTGTGATTCAAAACAAAAGTTCCTCCATCGTTGACATCAACATCCCCGTAAAAGTTTACCTGTTTGTCATTATCAATTTCCAAAATACCCTCTTCAACGGTTGTTTGACCCTGTACTGTTGCATCTAGAAAAAATATCGCATCAACGTCTTCGTTGGTTTTGTTGATTAATAAATGATGTAAAAAATCAGTATTACTCATTATAATCATCGAAGGTTCGTTCCCGTAAAATTCAACGGTGCCGCCTGAGGGTGTAAAAGAACCTGAACCCGTGCTAATATTTAAATGTCCGCCCACTCTGATGGTTCCACCGGTTACATTTAACAAGAATGATAAGATGCCAAGTTGTTGATCGGTGTCGAAAATGCCATCTGACAGGTTAAGTGCTCCGTAAATATTCGGTTCATTTCCTTCAACCGTAAATTCGCCACCGGCAATGGTTAATTCCCCGGTATTATTAAGATCAAACCCTGCATAAGCATGGCCGTTTCCCTGATCGCCAAGATCCAAACCTCCGTTTAAAAGAAAATAGGAATAAGTAGAGATTGTATTTGTACTTGTAAGGGTTTGGGATGCCCCATCCATAATATCTAATGTTCCCTGAACGATGATGTCAACAGAAGTTGACCAGCCTGCACCGGGAAGGTAAGTACAGAAGCCTGCCACACGACGGGGATAGTTTGTTTTTCCATCCTTCTGGATTTTTTGAGCTGATCCTTCATCATCACTACTTCGGATACTACCATCTTCAAAGATCTTTTTTATATCGGGTTTGTTTGTTTTTATGTAGTTTTTATTTGCCATTGATTTCGACCAATCACCAATTATCAGGTTACCAAATTCGGCATCCGGATCATAACTCCCGATACCACTCTGAATATGTGCAGTGTTTCCGGTACCAAGTTGTGCATTTGTACCATCTTCCCAAGTCCAGAATTTGGCATAGATATTTCCTACCGTGATATTATCATATGAACCGGGTTTCCAGTAAACCCTGTTTTCACATTCCAGCACGCCGGCAAGATGGGTAATTTTCAGGGTGCCAAAAATATTCACATCATGGCCAACATCAACTGTTTGGTCGGTTACATTAAAAGTACCGGAAACAATATCCAGATCGTGGTCGATGGTCAGGTCGGTTTCGGCAGAGGTGTGGTCGTTGATCTCCAAATCGTAAAAATAATTCCCATTGGAGCAATAAATCATGCCACCGCTATATCCCGCCGACATATCGAACACACCTCCGCTGGGTTGGAAAGTCCCGGCCTGTGTGGCAAAAAAGTGGGCACCAACACGGAAAACCCCATTGGTGATATTGCAATTTGCTGTGGAATAAATCTGCACTGAATTATTGGTAATTTCAAAAATCCCGTTGCCAGTAAGGTTTAAATTACCGCGGATTTCCTTGTTTGAAGCATCATAAGCATCATTGCAAATAAAGCTTCCATCGGTTATGGTCAATGTTCCGGTTGAATAAAGCGTAAAGTCGCCGTTAACAGCCGCTTCTCCACCACCCACATTCAGTGTTCCATAAAGGTCAAGATCATTTCCATCTTCAAGGCTTCCGTTACTTAACATATCCAGCAGTGAGTTGAAACCTATAAAAACACCCCCGTCAACAACAAGGGCTTCGTGTTGGATGTGCAAATTGTTGTTCGATTCTACCGATAACCCACCTGTGCAATGGATAGGATAAGTACTGGCCCCATTCAAATAAGTATCTGTCCCGGCTGATTTATAAGTGGTCATGCTTCCGAATGAAGCATCTGCATCATAATTATAAATGCTGGTAGTACCTGAACCTATGAAGCGTACGATATTTCCAGGCCCCAACTGGGCTTCAGTGCCATTTTCAAATGTCCAGTCGTCGTTAACATGTATTTCCCCATCAGTTACCCACGTGGCGTTTGAACCGGATTTCCAGAAGATATCATCCCCTACCACCAGTTCACCATCAGGCTCGTCCATATTCAGGCCCCCGTAAATGATAGCATCCCTGTCAACTGTAACCGTATATTCATCAAATACCATTGTTCCGGCAGAAACGATGAGGTCGTTATCGATATGTAAATCGGAATATGCGATACCTCCCCCAAGACCTGTTGCCGGGTTAATTTTCAGGTTGTGGAAATAATTTGTTGCATGCATTTGGAGGGTCCCATGGCTATTGTTGGTTGTCTGACATTCAAATTCACCACCTGAAGGCTGAAATGTATTTGCAACATTTGCAGTTATC
>NIVA01000013.1 GCA_002254335.1 Bacteroidetes bacterium 4572_114
CGAAGGCGACAATTGGGTCTGGCCCGCCAAGGATGATTATGTTACAATAAACAATTCTTCCGGGGCAACTTACGCACAGCCGGGACAGGCATTTATGGTTATGGCCGCATCAAACAATGCCACAATTAATTTTAATACAAATACCCGCAAACATGGTACCAGCTCATTCTACAAAAACGGCAATAGCGATGATGTTTCACGTCTCAATCTTTATGTAACAAATTCAGAAGGCCAGGGCAATAGCACTTTAATGGCATTTATGCCCGGAATGACCGAAGGATTGGATCCTTCGTATGATGCAGCTAAAATGAAAGGCAACCCAAACATTGCCCTCTACACCAGGCTTGTTGAAGATAACGGTGTTGACTTCGCAATTCAGGCCCTGCCCTTTGCGGGATTGGAAGATTTTGAAATAGCCGTTGGGCTTGATGTTTTGGAAACCACGGTAATTGAGTTTTCGGCAAAACAAGAGCAGTTAGATAATTACAACATCACCCTCGAAGACCGACAAGAAAACACATTTACCAACCTCAGGTGGGACAATTACTTTGCCGATGTAAGCGAGAGCGGCACAGGGCGGTTCTTCCTGCATTTTAAAGATGCAACAGCAATTGGTGAAATTACACCACAAACAAACATCAGTTGCAGGTACATCAACGGAAAATTACTGATCCAAAACCCGGATAACGAAACAGGATGGATAACGCTGACCAATGTTTCGGGACAGCTGTTGGGCAGGATGGAAATGAACGGCAACGAAACACAAGAATTTCCCATCAATCAGCCAACGGGGATTTATATAATCTCTGTACAGACCGGGAAGGCGAGTGTTAACAAGAAAATATTTGTTAACTAATGACCCCCCTCCCGGCCTCCCCCTTCGACCAGAGGGAGTCCGTACGAGGCGAAGCAAGTCCGTATGGATGGAGATGGGGAGGAGGGGAAAAAAACCCGGCGTGTCTTGAAGACACACCGGGTTTATATAGATTATCAGGAATATGTAAAACCTAAAACAAAATACAATGAAAACAATAAAAAGAATCATCACAACAGCTATTTTCGTTTTTGCCATCAACGCCCTTCCACTGCTTGCCGATGCCCCGCCGCCACCACCTCCGGGACATGGTACAACCGGCAATGTGCCAGGCGGTGGTGCACCAATTGGCAGCGGTTTGTTTATTTTGCTGGGATTGGGGGCGGCTTACGGAGGGAAGAAAATTTATGACCATTTCAAGTCAGGGTTTGACTCAAAGTCAAGCCCTGTATATATGATGCCTTTTGATAGGAAAACCTGCCACATTTCGGGGGCATTGTTATTATCATTTTCGTTTATATGGGCAGGCGCGGCTTTGATGTGCACTTTAAACCTATCGTTGAAACATCCGCCCACACTGGCATTAAAATGATATATCGCCCCTGTTTTAATTTCCGCCCAACTGCTGAGCCAGGAATCGTAAAGCAACAGGCCGTAACCATTAAACCCCGATACGGAGGTTGTTTCAATTTGATAATCACCGGCGTTATCAATATCAAAACCAAGCGGTATAATTTGTTCGCTTTCGGGGTAGGGTATGCCCTGGATAGAATAATTGTTATCGTTATCTTCGATAAGGTTTGAATAAAAAGATACCGGTGCGCCGGAACTAAATTTAAAAGCATCGTAGCTATTATCAAAACCGTTGGTGGCACCTGGGGTTAAACCAATTAAAATGTCGGAAGAATAATTATCGTTTTTCAATTTTAGTTTTAGTTTGGAAGCCTCCCTGCCCCTTTTTTTAAAAAACTCAGGTTCGTTCACTGTGCGCATCCCATTGGTAAAATTAACCTGTGCAGAGGTTGAAAACGTATGTACCATAAACGCCTGGCCAACTTCGATTATCCCGTTTGGTTCAACTCCCGACCCGCCACTTGTACCACCAAGCGTATTCCATGCGGCATAATCGCCCGAAGATATAGATCCCGATTTTTCGCTCCAAAAATATAATGTACCATAAAGTTGATTGTCGGTTTGCCCGTCTAAAAAAGCCCCTGCATCAATTGGCGAGGGATATGGGTTGCCAACAATGTTCCAACCAAAATACCAGGTGTTTGTCGATACGGTTGCATCGTAGGTATATGAAATTGGTACATTAATATTTCCCGAATTCATTTGTCCGGCAAACGAAATAGTAATGTCATTAGGTAAGTATGAGTACGAATATCCCAGGGCGTTCACCATGTTTCCTGATTGCCCGGATGCATCAACCCACAAAGGCCCTTGTCCGCCGCTGTTATCTTCATCATACCAAAACAGATCGAAATCAGTGTGCGGCGTACCGGATTGCAACAACGATATTGGGACATTTTGAACAGGGGAACTTATATAATGATAAAAATCCTGGGCCAGGAAGCGTTGCACAGTACCAGAAACCCCGGATGTTACATGCGACAAAGCACCTGTCCCGGTTGCATCCGAGTTAATTACGATCCCTGTGTTCCCGGCCTGGTTGGTCAATGTGCCCGAAACTTCTAACGAACCATCCTTTAAAATTGTAAGTGAAGCGCCAGTTTGTACAGTTAAACCATCGCAAAGTTCAGCAGATGATATTTGCGGGCCGTTTGCCACATTAGGGATTGTTACATCATTATAATCGAACGGCACTGCCCCGGCATCCCAGTTCCCGGTTGCCCCCCAATCGGTGCTGGTACCTGTCCACGAGATGTTTTGTTTGCCTATCGCGCGGGGGTTTACAACTGTACTTTGTGCAAGGTCAGGATCGAAGGCCGCCGCTATCGATTCCCAGGGCACAACTTTAAAATTTGAATAAGTGCCGTTTTGCCCGTCATGACAAATAAATGCGCCTTTGGGGAAAGCTGTGCCAAGAGGGTAAGAAATAACATCGATGCCATCGGTTTGGCTTACAGCACCGATAGGCGAGTTAGCAATTATTTCAAAATTACCTATATAACTGTTACTTATCCTGTCGTAAATTAAAAACTCGTTGCTGCCTTGCCAGGAAGCCAGCAGGTATCCTTCGTTTTTTGATGTATAGTACATTGTAAGCCCCTCAATATCACCATGAGTAATAGTGCCGGATGCATCAACTTTATCAACCACCGTATGCGTTTGCCCGTCACCTGGGTTAGCTCCATATTTCCTAATCTCGCCGTCCTCTTCGGCAATATAAACATAGCCCAACATATCGTCGCCAACAATGCCTTCAACCTGGGTAAAACCGGTCAGTGTCCTAACCAAGGTGGCATCTACACCCTGAGAGCCATTATCTTCAAATTCCCATTGCCGTATCGGGTAGTCGCCCGAAACTTTTTTGCGGCAACTGGTAAACCCATAAAATTTGTTGGTGACCGGGTTGTGGTACATGGCATATCCGTAAGGTTGGTAACTATCCCCCACCTGAGATGAAGTGGATCCCGTGATATTCACCAAAGTCCTTGCTACAGGATCGATACGAAAAACCTCAACCCGATTGTCTGTGCGGTTACTTACTGTAACAATATCAACATTGCCGCCATTAAACGGGAAATCGTAGCGTACATCAACATTATTGTACTTTTTGTCATCGCCGGTATTATTGAACCTTATGCCATCAAGGCCATAAAGTTCTAACGCACCATAATCATCGTCTTTGTCGGTACCAATAAAAAAACTATTTGCAGGGGTTGTAGGGTGCACCCAAATTGCAGGATCATCAGCGGCATCGCTACCGTGGGTTACCGGTGTTGTTTCAACGGTGGGCTGCACCTGTACCTGGCCAATCAATGATAAACATTTTTCATTGCCAAGAAAAAAAGAGGTTGGCCCATGGTTTTCTTCTCCCCCTTTGAAAATGGGCTAAAGGCAACCTCTAAATAATATTGGCCCTTCACCAACAAATCGTGTTTTCTAAATTATTGTACTTTTGCCGCCTCACAAAATAATTAATATGAAAGAATATCCAATTTTAACTTTACCTGCACTGTTGCAACGGTCAGTAAAAAAGTATGGCAACCGGCCTGTAGTTTCGTTTGTTAACGAAACACCGTTAACCTATACCGAATTTGAAAAGCGGAGACAGTCAGTTACTTATCTGCTGGAAAAAATGAAAATACAGCCCGGCGACCGTGTGGCCCTGTTAAGTTCAAATAGCCCTGATTGGGGGATTACTTATTTTGCTATTGCTTCAATGGGTGCGGTTGTGGTCCCAATACTTCCGGATTTTAGTGTGATGGAAATCGAAAATATATTGGCCCATTCCGAATCCAAGGCCATTTTTGTTTCACAGGGATTAAAACCGAAAATTGATAGTATAAAGCAGGACACATTGCTACACCGCATCCTGGTTGATGATTTTTCGATATTGGAGACCAACCGTCGTGGCATTAAATTTAAAGAAGGAAAAAGACCGGCCAAGGAATACCAGGTTGCCGAAGATGATCTGGCCGTTATTATTTACACCTCAGGGACCACCGGAAAATCGAAAGGTGTGATGCTTACTCACAAGAATCTTAGTTCTAATGCCATTGCCAGCAGGGGCGTACAGGAAATCAATTCCGGGGACCGCTTTTTATCGGTGTTGCCTTTGTCGCATACTTATGAAAATACCATTGGGTTTATATTACCAATTATTTGCGGCGCAAGCATTTTTTACATTAAAAGACCTCCTACACCTGCAGTTTTGCTCCCTGCGTTAAAAACAGTGAGGCCAACCCTGATGCTGACAGTACCGTTGATCATCGAGAAAATTTACAAGAACAAAGTGTTGCCCTCTTTCAACAAGGGTAAACTCACCAGGACGTTGTATGCCATTCCCACACTGCGTAAAAAGTTTAACAAGCTGGCCGGGAAAAAGCTCATGCGGACATTTGGCGGTGAATTGAAATTTTTTGGGATTGGCGGTGCCAAGCTCGACAAAACGGTGGAGAAATTCCTGCGTGAAGCTAAGTTCCCGTATGCCATTGGATACGGGCTTACCGAAACATCACCCCTGCTTGCCGGTGTTAATGCTAAAAATACAAGGCTACAATCAACCGGCCCTGCACTTGAGGGTATTACACTAAAAATTAACAACCCGAAAAAATTGACAGGAGAAGGCGAAATTTGGGCGAAAGGCCCCAGCGTAATGAAGGGCTACTACAAGGAACCGGGGCTTACCAGTGAAGTAATGACGGAAGATGGCTGGTTTAAAACAGGGGATTTGGGGATAATTGACGACAGCAACTACTTATACATTCGGGGGCGGAGCAAAAGTGTGATTATTGGATCGGGCGGCGAGAATATTTTCCCCGAAGATATAGAATCGATCATCAATAATTTTAAGCATGTTGCCGAATCATTGGTAATCCAGCAAAAGGGAAAACTGGTGGCAATGGTTCATTTTAACCGTGCGGAGATTGAAGGGAAGTACAAAGACATGAAAGGTGAATTATCGGGGTTAATTGAAGAAAAATGTGTAGAGTTGAGCAAAGAGCTACATGAGTACGTAAATGCCCGGGTAAACAAATTCTCAAAAATTCAGCGTATTACAGTACAAAAAGAGGAGTTTGTTAAAACAGCTACCAAAAAGATAAAACGGTTTATGTATGCCGGAGTACCAGCTTGATTTTTTTATTTTTCAACTTAAATTTTATGATTTATTATGGAAGCTCAACCAGGGTTTCCCATTCAGCATTGCAAGGTAATAAACGTACTTTGAGCTGATTGATGGATAGATAAAAAGGCATCACTGCCCGGAGGCTTTTTCTCAATCCCCCAATTGTATTTTTCAACATCCGCCCTGGATTTGGAAAGACATACTGGAAGAAAGGCTTTTTTGAAAATTCATGCACATCACCTTTTTAAGTAATTTCGCCACCATGAAATTTCATTTGATTAGTTCGGCAATCATCATCGCCTTTAGCTTTGCGGTTTTGTCAGCAACAGCCCAATCTCAATACACACCCTACAACGGCCTTCCGGGAATTATTAAAAGCTACAAGCCGGCCTACAATTCAAATTATCCTGAATGGGCCAGAATGCTGTATGAATACCCAATCAATTATTTCGATCTTATCAAATTATATGAAAATCCTGATGTTGAAAAAAAAGAAGGGGTTTAGGTGCAATTGTCCGTTATTTCAAGATATGGCACCGCCATGTTGAACCCTGGGCACTTGGTGATGGGACGATACATTTGCCCGACATGAACGAATACCATCTGAGGCTCATAACCTCACAGCTTGAAGCAGAAAAAAAACCAGGGGGCCAGGGCAGCATCACGCTCTAACTGGTCATTTTTAGGGCCAAAGGAAACATTCCGGCTAAATGAACCGGGATTTCCGCAACCTCCAAAAGCCTGTCCCTGGCAGGTGAATGTCTATTCATTTGATGTATCCCCCCCGGACAATAACATTCTCTTTTGTGGCACAGAAACCGGTTTTGTGAACAAATCAACCGATCAGGGACAGACCTGGCAACTTTGTGCCTGTGATTACTATTTTGGTGGCGGTGTAACGGATATCGGAAAAGTATTTCGCTCATCTGATGGCGGCGGTACATGGGAGGAGAGGACCGGCAGCCTTTTGGAATATACAAAATGCTTGGTCATCCAACCCACATCAGATGGAAAGGATTTGGTTTATTTGTTCACCACTGCAAAAAACGGTAAAACAGCCAAAGTTTTTTGAGAGATCAGGAGATGGACGACTGGGAAGCCTACGACAATAACTATCCCGCCGGGATGCCCGTAAACCTTGCACTGCCCTTTTTCAGGGACAGCAAATTGCGGGTTGCAGGACTCGCTGGAGTTTGGGAATCAGCCCTTGCCGAACCTGAATATATTGACGGCGCAAATATCCGCAATCCGAAAGTAGTGCTTGGAAACCCGGGGGTTTACAGCGTGAATTTTACAGTGGTGCAAAATGGCCAAACCTACACCAAAGATATGCCGGATATGAACACAGCCACCACCTGCCCGTCAATAGAAGATTGCAACAACCCTGCGGAAGTACCAAAAGACATTTGGGTACTTTTGTATGTTGACAGCCAGGAGACCAACTACCCGGGCCTGGGGAATGCCTGTGGGCACAGGTGAAGCCGAATGGAAACAGGTTCACTTACAGCGTTCTGTCTTCCACCGGAAAGAGTGTAATGCAGGGCCAAATTGAAAATCCGGCCGGATCGCGATCGCTATCCATCAATCTGCAACAATATGAAACCGGGATTTACCTGATAGTGCTCCAAAACGAGGATGGGCAGGTATTCAGGGTGAAAGTGGTCAAGGGGTAAAACACCAGGTTTACTACCTTCGAAATCAGTAACCGTAAGGGGTGTAGTTGGTTTGGCTTGAAACAGTAATACTTATGATGCTTAGGAGAAAGGTGCTTAGGTAGCGATAAAGTAGGTTTTTCATATTTTGCTTTTTTAGAATAAAGATACAAATTTAGCTAATCCAGGAGTAAGATGGCTATTTAGCCTCGAAGCCGTTGTCCTGCGGCAGGGATTGGAGTGGTAGCTTGTTGAAATAGCGGCTGTAGTTTTTGTTGGTGGGCGGAGGCTGACGAAGGAAGCCCACGCACCGCCTACAAAAACCAGCCGGTATGAGACAACTACAAACGGAAAGCCCGGTCCGGCCGCCCAAGAAAAACTCATATTTCAATCCCTAATTCGTATCAAATAATAAATACATTGCTAATAAAGTGATTCGGTTTACTTTTGTATTTTTGCTGGATATAAATTTATAACCCTACGATTATGGCCCACAATCCCGAACTTGAATTAGCCTGGAATTTTGTTGAGAAAACCGACAGGAACATCTTTTTGACCGGAAAGGCCGGGACCGGTAAAACCACATTTTTGCACAAAATACGAAATGAATCCTTTAAAAGATTAGTGGTGGTGGCTCCCACGGGTGTAGCCGCCATCAACGCCAAAGGGGTAACCATCCACTCTTTTTTCCAGATGCCTTTTGGGCCAATTTTGCCTGCCGGGGCCGAAACCCAAACTATATCATCACCACAGGATAAATACAAGAATGCCCGTTTTAAGAAGAAATTCAATAAGAGGAAAATCAATATCATCCGCTCGTTGGATTTGTTGATTATTGATGAAGTGAGCATGGTACGTGCCGATTTGTTGGATGGGATAGATGAAGTTTTGAGAAGATATAAAGACCCGAATAAAGTGTTTGGCGGGGTGCAGGTTTTGATGATTGGCGATTTGCAGCAGTTGGCCCCAGTGGTCAAACCTGACGAATGGCAGTTGTTGCAGCCTTATTACGACACCGCCTTTTTCTTTAGCAGCAGGGCGTTTCAATCTTCCAATGCCCTCGGCATAGAACTAAAACATATATATCGCCAAAAGAATAAATTTTTTATCGGCATCCTTAACGAAATAAGGAACAACCATCTCTCACACCCGTCCATGGAAGCCCTTAACCAGCGGTATGACCCCGGTTTTAAGCCCGCACCCGATGACGGATATATTACGTTGACGACCCACAACAACAGGGCAAATCAGATGAACGACAAGGAGCTGGAAAGCATCAAAAGCAAAAGCCGTTTTTTTACTGCCGAAGTTAAAGGTAATTTCCCGGAACATTCGTACCCAAACCATTATGAGCTGGAACTAAAGGTTGGCGCACAGGTGATGTTTATTAAAAATGACAGCTCCCCTGAAAAGAGATATTTCAATGGTAAAATTGGGAAGGTGGTGAAGATGGACGAAAATGAAGTGGTGGTAAGTTGCCCCGGTGATGAAACGAATATCTTCGCCGAAAATGAAACCTGGGAAAATATCAAGTATTCGATTAACAATGAAACCAAAGAGATAAGTGAAGATGTAAACGGCTCGTTTTCTCAAATGCCACTCCGGCTGGCGTGGGCCATTACAATTCATAAAAGCCAGGGGCTGACCTTTGAAAAAGCCATTATTGATGCTGCGGCGTCCTTTGCACACGGACAAACTTATGTGGCACTTAGCCGGTGCAAGACACTGGAGGGCATCGTTTTAAAAAGCCGAATCAACCAGGATGGGATCATCCAGGACGACAGGGTAATTTCTTTTACCAAAGATGTGGAGGACAACCCGCCAGACACCAAAAGTTTGAACAAATCACAAAACAGTTATCAATTGAGCCTGATTGATGAACTGTTCGGGTTTAGGCAAATAGCTTATTTCGTTGACCGTTGCAATAAAATTGTGTATCAAAGTGGCAATAGTTTGCAGGGAAATATAACGGCCCCGTTAAAAATCGTAAAAGAGAGGGGAACACTGGAATTAATAAAAATCGCCGCAGGTTTTAGCAACCAACTATCAAGGATGAGCGATGAACATGGTGAGCCACAAGCCAATGCCGCTATACAGGAAAGGATAAAAAAAGCTGTTGAATATTTCATTGGCCACACGCAGGAATTTCTCGTAAAACCGCTTTCGGAGATAACTTATACCACCGATAACCAAGCCATTAAAAAGGATTTTAAGGAGCAATTGAAAAAAATTGATGAACTGATTAACAGTAAACTCTATTGTTTTAATGGTTTGAAAGATGGGTTTAACACCATGAAATACCTGGAACTTAGGGCCAAATCGGTTTTGCAGGAAAACAAGCCTACAAAACAGTCAGAAAGAAGTAGCGATGTTGCCGAAAACCCAAAACTGTTTTCCAGGTTGCGTGAGCTGCGACATCTATTGGCCGAAGAAGAGGATGTTCAGCACTATCAAATTTTCACACAGGCATCCTTGTTTGGTATTTGCGAAAGGCTCCCCATCAATAAAAACCAGCTACGTGCAATCAACGGAATGGGCAAGGTAAGGGTCAAGAAATATGGCGACGAGATTATTGATATCGTGAAGGATTTTTGCCGGGACAATGATATTGAAAAAACTGAAGAAGTTGCAGTGGAAAAACCACCAAAAGAGAGCACCAAAGATATCAGCTTCAACATGTTTAAAAGCGGCATGGGCATTAAGGATATTGCCAAAGAGCGCAATTTTGTGATGAGTACCATCGAAGGGCATTTGAGCCACTACATTGCCACCGGCGAGTTGAAGGTTGAAGATTTGATGGATAAGAAAAAGGCCGGTGAAATAATGGATAAAATCAAGAATACTGAGTTCGATGGCATTGGAGAGCTGAAGAACAAATTGGGCGATGATTACTCTTATGGGGAAATTAAAATGGTATTGGAGGAAATTAAGTTTCGGAAATCGGGCGTGGGGGATGGGAAGGTGGAGGTATAGGGTGTAGGGGGTATAAGGTTTAGGGTCAGTGGTAAAGGAAAGGTTTATGTCAATGGTAATTAGGGCTTGCTGAAAAACCCAACACGTTTTTTATATTTCGGTGCTCTGCACCTCTTGTGATGCATATCTTGCATTTTCTATAAAGATTTCGCCACTCTGTGGCTAATTTAGGTGCAGAGCACCGTAATATTTATAGAAACAATAAACGAGCTTAACCGAAAGGTGCAGAGCACCGAAATATCAATACATGGAAAATGCTGTAATGACTTCAAAAGCCTTGCAGTAAAAACTGAAAAGTGAATCATATTGGATTGATATAAAGCAATATGTCGGTTTTTCAGCAGCCCATAACTAATTACAATTAATTAGATTAAAACTATTTCTACACAAGAAATTCCACCATCTCCATGTTTTTTATAGTTTTACCGATGCAGTTTTTTGAATTAAAATATTAATAATCATTCGCGCATCAGCGGCAAAATTATAAACAGATGAAATCATATTCAATAAAAGAGATCAACGAGATTTTAAAAGGTGAATTAGTGGGAAATACCAACCTGCAAATCACCGGGCCAGAACAATTAGAAAAGGCCGGCAACAATCATATTACATTTGTGGGAAGCCGTAAATATGTGCGCCTGTGGGAAACTTCAAAAGCTTGTGCCGCCATTGTTGATGAGAAGTTGAAAATTGAGCCTGGCGATGGACGCGCATTAATCAAAGTTAAAAATGCCGACCTGGCCATGGCCAGGTTGTTGGAAGTGTTCGACCCCGGCCCACCTCAATTTGATGTTGATATCCACCCCACGGCTGTTGTCCATCAATCGGCCATCGTTGGTAAAAACTGTAAAATTGGTGCAGGCAGTTACGTGGGAAAGGATGTTGTGTTGGGCGATGGGGCAGTTTTGTTTCCAAATGTTACAATCCTTGATGAAACCAAAATTGGCCCCGGTACAGTTATTTGGCCGGGCACTGTAATCCGCGAACGCTGCGAAATTGGTGGCCATTGTATTTTTCACAATAATGTAAGTATTGGTGCCGATGGTTTTGGTTACCGCCCCGCCGAAGATGGCCGTGGGCTGGTCAAGATACCACAAATTGGAAATGTTGTAATTGGAAATGCTGTTGAGATTGGGGCCAACTCCTGTGTTGACCGCGGCAAGTTTAGTTCCACAATAATTGGTGATGGTTGCAAAATTGACAACCTTGTACAGATTGCGCACAACTGCGTCATGGGGCGCTCATGCATTATGGCGGGCGCCAGTGGCCTGGCCGGTTCTGTTACCCTGGGCGACGGCGTTATTATTGGTGGCAGCGCATCAATTAAAGATCATACAACCATCCATTCGGGTGCTGTGGTTGGTGCAGGCTCAGGCGTAATGAACGATGTTGCGGCCGGCAAAACTGTTTTGGGCTATCCTGCCACCGACGCACGGGAAATGCTCAAACAGTGGGTGGCTTTGCGCAGGCTTGCCAAAAAGTAATGTGGCTTTTTAGTGTTTGTCCATAAAGTCGATGGTTTATGATTTCAGATTAACGATTAACGACCCCGAAAGCTTTCGGGGATGATTTTTGATTTGTCTGACGTTCACACATTTCTGAAATCAAAAATCCCCGCCTGAACGGACGGGCAGGGTTAATCTTCAAACTTGTCCGTATGGATCGTTAATCAGTTTTATGGTACTTTATGGACAAACACATTTAGACTTGGTACATTCACAAAAATAACTGAGATGTTATTCGAAAAAGTTACACATGATGACCTGGACGCGATAGGGGCTTTACAACCCGAGGGCTGGCCGGATATAGTTGCCGAATTTGGGTTTTATGTCAACTCACCGTTTTGCTATCCAATAAAAACAAAAATAAATGTTTAAGAAATAATAAAATTGTGCTTCCTGAAGATAATCAAGCAGGGGTTGGGTTTTTATAACAAAATGGATTTGTAAAAACAGAAACAAAAGGGACAAGGATAATACCTGGTAAAGATATTTATTGGAAACCTGAAAATATTTATAGCAGGATAGGAGGAAACTTTGGATAGTATATATGAGTCGGGGCTTAAAAGCTGTCAGGCAGCTACCTTCCCAAATATGTCAACTTCCTCCAAATCCACTCCAACGGGCCAAAGCGAAAATTTTGTAACCATATTCTACTGATGAAAATCTGAATAACAAATACCACCACTGCAAAAACCACCAATTGCCAGGGCTGAAAACTTCCAAACTTCCCCAATCCGTACGAATACATTATTGTTGTGAAAATTACAGATTGCATCAGATAATTTGTAAGTGCCATTCGTCCAACATATTTTAACGGGCCCAGGATATTCTTAAAAACCGAAACCTTCGATAAGATCAAAACCAAAAGGATATAACTGAAGCCCAGAAATATATTTGTAATTTCAAATACACCCATGTAAATTGCTGTATAAAAAGGGTTTGTTTCGGGATTGGCCAAACTGCCAACAATGTCATCGGTAAACAGATTTAACGCTATTCCGATTGTAAACAACACAACGGGCACAACAAAATATTTACTTATCGAAGAATTAATCTTTTCAAGAAGTTTGTGTTTGTAAAACAAATAACCGAGAAAAAACGCAGACAAAACTTTTGGGGCATAATATATCAGGTTTATGTTCCTAAAGGCAAAATATTCATGCAACCTGAGGCTAAGGATTTCCAGATATGATCCACCAGAATAAGTTTCAATTACCCCGGGCATTGTAATATCGGTAACCGAACTTAACGCATCAGGCAGGAATGGCAATACATTTTGCAGGGCGATATAGATTATCGGGAAAAAGTAAAAAAACACACTCAAAAATAAAAATAAACTTATCGGCCCCAAAGCCAATAATCAAATTAAAGACCGTACTGTTCAAAGGATCGGCGAATGTTTTATAGAAGCCGCTAAAATCGAAAAACGAAGAGTTATACCCAAAAACATTTACAAGCAAAACGCCAAATAGAGCAAACCCCCTCAAAATATCAATTTGTGTAATCCGCTCCGTTGGGTTTGTCGGGCCAAAAATTGGTTTAATAGCAGTATTATTTTTATCGTTTGCCGTCATAGGTCATTTCACTTGTTTGTTGAAATAAAAAATGATTTCATTTTCTGTATGACTTTTATGTGTGTCAATGGTTTATATACACTGTTCGGCTTTCGTTATTTTATCTTCCATTTTATTTTCTTTAATCTTTCTGATACTGTTTTTAAAGTTACTAAAATTTCCATATCTGTTGGTAACTCTCCGTAAACCAATTCCTTAAAATTTCCATTATAAGTATTTTTCAACTGTTCCCAGGTTGATTCGGGTTTGTCAAATATTATTGCTGTAACAGGATGTTTTTTTAACCAATTATTGTTGTTTTTAAAACTAGAAACATCATCATTTCCAACTTTCAGTAACATTTCATCAAAGTCAATTGAGTTGGTGAAATCATATATAGGTATGTCTTTCAGTAGTATATGAATATCATAAATGTGTCTGATTTTATTATTCAAATCTTCAATTGGCTTCTCTGAAAACGAAAATCTGACCAAACCCATAATCTTCTCACAGATTGTTCTTTTCGGGCTCAAAACATTAACTTCAAACGGATTCATTTCATACTCATCAATAAATTTCTGTTGTTCTGTTCCTTTCATCATCTCATAAATCATTGAAGAAACCGTTCCTTTCTCATAAGGTTCATAATTCCCAAGCCAACTCGATTCAATAACAATAAAACTCCGTATTTGTCCGAATTTTCCGCTAAATTGCTTCTCATATGAATGTGCTGTTTTTCGTATCATTCCCTTCTTGTTGGTAATTCCTTCTAACTCCGTTTCAGGGATAATCTGTTCAACACATTTGGAAATTGCTTTAAGTTTCTTTTTTAATTGGTTGCCTGTTTCATTCGGATTTCTTAATACGACAAGGTCAATATCTTCTGAAAATCTTTTTATTAACCTATTGCATTTAGATAATGCTGTCCCACCCTTAAAAATAGTTTCTTTTCCTATTTCGTTTTCAAAAATAGCTTTTAATATTAAGGTTACCCAATAATCTTTTTCAACGAATATTTCCCGAATTCCCTGCTGTTGTGCCGTTGCTGTAACAGCATCTTTGAATAATTTTTTATCTGTATGAAGTCTCATTTTATTTTCCAATTTGCAATTGTAGGCAATACATCCTTTTTAATTCCAAATGAATATTCAGATAAAGGATTTAAGCTTTTTTGCAGTCCTTCAAGTTCTTCTTTTAATCCGTTTGCTTCTAATATAGCACCAAGCAATGCTCTTGTTCTTGGGGGATATTTTAAGCTGTATTTTATTATTTTCCGAACTTCTTCTTCATTAAGTTTTTTAAGGATATTTGATAAAATCTTTATTCCGTTTTTAATGTTGAAGTCAGGTATTTTTTTTAAATCTTTTATAGCATCTAATAATTCAAGATATTGGAAATTTTTATTTGTAACATCCACATAACTTTTTACAGGTAATGTCTTAATATTTGATTTGTTTATTTTTATTTCTTTTTCTCGACTTGCAATTTTAATAATTTGAGGTATTTGTGTCGTCAAACCCAACTTGTTATAAAGGTATGTGCCTGTAATGTATGCAATTTGCTTTCCGTTGTTTAGCAAATATGGTTTTAAGATTTCTTCATTGTCAGGTAATAATTCACCAAATACGGTTTGTTTGGGTTTAAAAAAAACCCCCGGTGATATTCGTTTTATTACTCCCTTTTTTATTAAGCGTTCAATTGATTTTGCCGCTGTTTGATATTCACTACTATCAATTGATAATTGCCGGTAAGTAAAAGTCTCACCTTCTTTTATTAAATTTATTTTTTCTTCTATTTTCTTCGCAATATTCATACGGTAAAAGTATTACATTTAATGGAAATGTCAAGTATTACACCTGCTTTACTTGACATATTTGTGATTTTTCATAATGACGCACAATGGTTTGTATAAGAATGGTAGCAGATTGCGGAGCACAAATATTTCAATTTACGATGAAGTTGAAGCGAGCTACAATCCTTAAATTTACTACTATTTCGGCAATTATTTTTATATATTGTTGGCGGTTCGTGTTTTTTAATCGTTGTATTTATTATAAATCTCTTTAAGAAATTCATGTCCTTGTTTTGCCATTTTGTTACAAAATTCATCTGCAATCTGCATTTGTCCATTCTCATAAAGAAAAACTATTAAATCAATAATATGCTTGTTATCAATTGTTGAGAAGTAAGGAGCAAATTGAATTGAGTTTAGTATTACACCAACATACTTTGCAGTATCATTCGGTTTGCCTCTGTCTTTGAGTTTAATAAGGTTCTCAATTAAGTAATGAGAGTGGAAATGCTTGTCAGTAATTCCACTTGATTTTAAAACAAGTTCTGTAAATTCCTCATTAAGTTCATGAACAAATACAAGTAAATTTGAAAGCCCTGCTAATACTTTTTGTTCTTCTTCTTCCTTTGCGTTTTCATACTTACTTGCAAGAAAGCTCCACAAATTAAAAATTATCGTTTCAAATTTCTTTACCTCTCCACGATTTAAACTTTTCAAATAGCTTTCCTGCCGCCAAACAAAATTTACAAGTTCAAGAATATTTGAATGATTGCCCTTGTTCAACAGCATCAGCATAAGCCCTTCTGTTTTTAAATCTTCAAATCCCCAAAAATAGAAAGCAACAATGTGTCGGATAACTCCATGGTCGTAATAACTTTCTATTTGAACATTATCTTTTATTGCTCTTTCGTAATGAGGATAGAATAATTGATAAATGTCTTTATTGAAGGGTGGGTTATCGAAGGCAAACCCACTTAAAAATGCAAACCAACCCTTGTCTTCAAGTTTGTAATATTCCTTGACTTTGTTTATAATCCAATCCTTGTCCAAAAAATAAAACTGCTGAAAATACCAACCAGTAAGAATGTAACCGTCAATGATTCCTTTCTTGAAAGTTTCTTCTAATAAACCTTTAATATCATCTTCCCACTTGGGTAATTTATCTTCTGGATTAAGTGTTCTTGCTCTCCTTAAAGAATAGTCAAGTAATGTTCTTAGCATCTTACCAGCAGTGGAGTTAAGAGAATAGGTTGGGTAGTCCATATTCGTCTGCTTAAAATCTTCAACTGCTTTCAAGTTGGGCACAATTATTTTAAGTATGTCTTTTGCGATTGGAAGCAATGATAAATCAAATGCATTGCTGTCTGATTGCATTCCTTCTGTCAAAAGATTTCCAATCGCACCTGTAACCCAATCTGCTGTTGCTCCCCAACCATCATTACTTAAACTCAATTGTCCTGAACTGAATTTCTCACTAACGATGTATGTTTTATAAAAATTCAAAACCTTTTCCCAATTAAATGGTCTTTTGTTTTTCCATGCTTCTCTAAAACCATTTGCAATGTGATAAGCGTAGATGTAATAAACATCCTTATAGAGTTCTATTTCATCTGAAAATTTTTGTGGCTCATCTTCTATTGCTTTACTCAAAGCTCCTGACAAACCATCAATGGTTGGTTCTTCCCAACGGTCTTTGGGTTTAAATCCATGCATGAAATTCACAATTTCTTCATTACTTTTTTGCAGAATTTCCTCAGCGCTAAAAGGAGAAACAGAACCAACTCTTGTTCTTACTACTCCAAGATTTTCATAATGTTCATTTGTCAAATTTTCTGACTTAGAAAGCTTCTCATAACTTTCTTTGAATGGCGAAATGTTACGCAAAGCTGAATACCAGCGAAGTTGCCAATAGTCAATATATTTAGGGTCTCTATCTTCTTTTTCATTTTGAGGTCCTAAATCAATTATTTTTTGAATTGTTTCAATATCCTCCTTCACGAAAAGCATTTGATTTTTATTCAGCAGCTCGTATAAGTCTTTATCAAACGAATGATTTGAGAAAAGATGTAAAGGGTCATTGTCTTTCACCATTTCCCAAAACACTGGATTCATTGCTTCCCAATTCTCCCCTATAACAAAAAGAACAACTCTACGGAAAAATGGAAGTCGGTATTTATTGTTAAATGCAAATAATTTAATGAGTGCAATTCCTACACCTGCATTGTGTTCTATCTTGTCGTTTAGAAGGTCTCTAAAAATCAAGGCAAATACTTCAGCAACTTTCTCACCATGATGGTATCTGTCATCTAATTTGCTAATTGTATCATCAGACAAAGAATAGCATGAACCATTTGTCAAGGCATTAGTTAGCACTTCAAAATTGAATTCATTGTCTTTGCTTTCTTCGTATTCAATTTTAAATTCTTTCAGAATTTTTATAAAGGAATCCTTCGTTTGCTCTTTGCTTAGGTACTCAAAACTTAAGAGCTGCTTTGCTCCAATTATTTTTTCAGGAGTATTTTTTTCAAAAATGGAAATGTTGAGATTCTCATTTTCAATTTCAACTTTGATACTGTATTCGTTATCTTTCAATTTTAAAGAAACACTAATACCTTTTGGAAAGTCAAAACGAAGTTTTTTTATGTTATCAGCTAAATTGGTAATGATTTGATTAGAACAATTGGCTGCAATTCTTGCAGTTAATTTTTTGTCAATAAGTGAGTCAGACAAATAATGCATATAAACTCTTGAACGATAGCTTTCAATCTCAGTACTAAATGCACCTTGCTGAACAGCCTCTGTTCTTTCAATTGAAAGAAGATGTTTTAAAATCAATTCAGCTTTTGCAATGTCGTCTGCAGTTGGGTTTTCTGAAAGGAATTTTGGAAGCAGGTTTTTACATAATTCTGAACTCTGAATCATTGTGTCAAAACTTCCTTTAAGCCATGTCGGGATAAATTCTAAAGTAGCTAAAGGAATTTTTTCCTTAGGGAGATTAGCCAATATCTTAATGAATAAATACCATGTTCTGTAATTGTCAATTGGCTTTTGTGATACGCTAATTATTATTGCAATAATTTCATCAGCTAACTGGAGCTCATGTCCATTTTTAATTTGTATAGAAAGTTTTTCAAGATAGATGAGGGGCTCCCAAAAAGGAATTTGAAATCCCTCCTTCACTTGAATTGGCGATGGATTATTTTCAGGATTGAAAATACCTCTCTCTTTTAGTATTTTAAACCAAACGCTACTCTCAACTTTTTTGAAAAAGTATTGCTTGTAACTTTCATCTGAATCAACAAGCCCTAAAGCAAAAAGAACTTGTTCCTTTGTTGGATTCTTTGTTTTAACAATCAAGTCTAAGTGATTAATGTTTTCAATGTATGAATCTCTAAGTCCCGATAAGTTTTCAAGTGTTTGAGGATTTAAAACAGCACTTGCAAGTTTTTTATCTTCCTCCTTTAATGCCTTTAGCTTCCTGTATTCTGTTGCATCAGGAAGTTGACTTGCATAGTCATGAAAGAATTTCCTTAGGTCAATATAATAAGCTATTTTTAGTTTAGTAAATTCAGGTTCTAAATCAGGATGTATTTTACTTGAATCGTCTTTGTGGCTGAAATCCGTATAGTTGTTTGTAACAAAAACACAATTAGAGAGTGTGTTTAAAGAAATGTAATCTGTAATGGATAGGAAAATGTAAGCATCACCTACGCTATTCTTTTGTCCGAATGGTGCTTTTTTCTGTTCAGCTAACTCTATTGCTTTGAGCTTATAGTCATTTGTAATCGGAATCTTGATTGCATAGTTGTCAAAGATTGTTTCAACTCTTTCAAGTTGCTTCTCAACCATTTCATTGAGGTTGTCAGGTGTCATTAATTGCTTTACTACATCAGCAGAAAAAACTTTTTTGGCTCTATTGAAGAAAGCTTTCCAGTCATTAACAAGAGTTTGTTTTTTCTTGTCACGGTTTCGCTTCCATTCGTTAATTACATTTTCAGGCAGAAGTATTTTAACAAATCCGTTTTCAATCCAGTATTCAAGTGAATCAATGAAATTGTTTTCGTTTCCACTTTCTTTGAGTGAATTGAGCCAAATGTCACTATCAAAAGTTAAATAAATCATTTGTAGAACTTGTCTTTTTTATCATGACCGCCAACGTGTTTATATAAAAAAACAAAACTAATCATTCTTCCCCAAGAATATCCGGGGATATAAAAATCTTCTATTTTCTTCATCTCATCCAAAGGGTTATGCAAAATATATGTGTTATCTCAAACTTTGTACAAATGCGCCATCAACCCTGATGTATCGCAATTCTAAAGAACCGAATGTTTTTGTTGAAATGCTTCTTTTTACGTTTAACCCACATTGTAGTCCTCCGGTTCCCCATAATTTACCATGAGATTGGGAATAAAATAATTGTTGAAATAAAAAATGATTTCATTTTCTATATGAGTTTAATGTGTGTCAACGGTTTGATGGCGCATTTGTACAAAGTTTGAGATAACACATATATTTTGCATAACCCTTTGGATGAGATGAAGAAAATATATGTGTTATCTCAAA
>NIVA01000129.1 GCA_002254335.1 Bacteroidetes bacterium 4572_114
CTTGCCCGGAAAGCCCAAGTGCCTGGTTAAAATACGCCAAAGCTTTATCAGGTTCCCCTTCCTTTAAAAATGAAATGCCAATCGACTTATAGCAATCATCAAGATTATGTTGATACCCCAGGGTGTCGTAAAGGGCAACCGATTTATTGTAGTATTCCCTCGCCAGGGTATGGTCGCCCCGTTCGGCATGGATGTTCCCAATGGCCAGCAAAATATTGGATTCGCGCACCCGATCCCCTGTTTTGCAGGACAAATCAAAGGCATTTTGAAAATATTCCAATGCCTTTTCAAAATCCTTTTGTTCAAAATACATATCCCCAATGCTTGTGCAACATGCGGCCACCCTGCGGTCCTGATTTAACTTTTCGAAAGTTTTAAGTGCCTTGAGATAATAATCTTGGGCAATTGTAAGGTAACCTTTCTCTTTATAAATATTACCAATATTTGTGTTGCAAATAGCTATCCAGTCCTCATCATTTGTAGTTATGGCAACCTCAAGGGCTTTCTCCTGATATTCCAATGCCAAATCAAACTTCCCCTGGTTTTTGTAAACAATACCAATTTCGCCATAACATTCGGAGAGATTGACCTCATCACCCAGCTCCAAAGCAATTTCGGCAGCCCTAAGCAAGGGTATAATAATGCAACAGCGAGTCGGAAGGCCCGTCGATAAACTGATTTCCCAATTTAAACATGACCTTGATTTTTGCAGTGTCACTCATTACAGAAGCTAATTCTGCGCGGAGGCTGTCGGTTTTTGCACCTCCTGCCAGGACTTGAACACTGACAGTCAGCATCAAGATTGACATCCAAACATATCGAAAACCGACAAGATTTAATAGTCCCATTTTAAATTGTTTTGTTTCAGCTTCTCATTAAAACCTGAATTTCAAAAGTGCAATTAAGTATTATAATCTCACATTATAATCTTTATTTTAGTTGGTCCATTTCCCCCAAACAATTATACCAATAATAAAATGCCCACATATTCTTCCATTATTTGCGCGGTAGGATTATTGAACGCCTTAATGCTGTTGGCCTTAAAGTGGCAGAAAACATTTTCTGTAATATCCCTGTCGGTTTCAAACAAGTAAAATGCATTAACGGGCTGGTGAACCATAAAATCATTCAAGCACAGTGTACTCCAGGTGCAGTAGTCTATACCACTATATTTTTTGGCAAATAGGCTATTGAGCTTTTTTATGAATGTATTTGATTCTGGCGTAAATGAAAGCTTGTCGGTAATAGTGTATTTTCCCCTGGCAACAGATTGTAATATTCCATTATTCTTTAATCTGTAAATCCTTATTCTAAGAGCTTCGTCTGTCAAACTAATTCCAGCATCTTTAAAATAAGGACGAAGATCACCTTTAGTAAAAGAACCCTTTTCCTTATAGTAATTAATTAAAGCAATATTATTTTCATCCAGGGCCATGTCAGTTGTAGCATGTTTATTTGCAAATGTAGTAACAAATGCCACTTTATCATGTTTAGTGGCATTTGTTACATTATCACCTTCTTTATTACCACCATAAAAAACAAAAGCCCTGAAAAATTTAATTTTCAAGGCTTAAAATTTTATGATGTACCCGAGGCCGGGATCGAACCGGCACGAACAAAGTTCAATGGTTTTTGAGACCATCGCGTCTACCAATTCCGCCACTCGGGCGGGTACTGTTTATGAACTAAATCCTTAAATCGGGTGCAAAAGTATTATTTTTTTATTATCAATATTAAAACCGGACTGAAAAAATTATTTGACATCCTAAATAATTGTCTAATTTTGCCGCTTGGAATTTCAAACTTAACATCAATCGTCCCATGGCCGCAACTGTAAATCTTTTTTCTGGCGAAGCCACCGAGTACCTGGCAAAAAAAATTGCCCGTGAATATGGTATTAAATTGGGGAAGGTTTCAGTGGCCCACTTTAAAGACGGGGAATTCCAGCCATCATTTGAGCAAACCATTAGGGGCAATGACGTATTTTTGGTACAATCTACTTTTGCCCCGGCCAATAACCTGATGGAGTTGCTGCTAATGATTGATGCAGCCAAGAGGGCTTCGGCCAAAAGAGTTGTTGCGATGATCCCATATTTTGGTTTTGCCAGGCAAGACAGAAAAGACAAACCGAGGGTTTCGATAGGGGCCAAATTAATTACAAACCTTCTGGTTGCAGCAGGTGTTGACAGGATTATCACCATGGACCTCCACTCCGATCAAATTCAAGGGTTTGTTGACATACCGGTTGACCACATGTATGCCTCTTCTATTTTTGTGCCCCATCTGATGAAAATGGAGTTGCCCAACCTGATAATGGCATCTCCCGATACCGGCGGGGCAAAAAGGGCTGCCGCCTATGCAAAATTCCTTGACACCGACCTGGTGATTTGTTTTAAGACCAGGGACAAGGCCAACGAAGTCAGCGAATTGCGGGTTATTGGCGATGTTGAGGGAAAAGATGTTGTTATTGTTGATGATATCATCGACACGGCGGGCACTATTACCAAAGCTGCCAACATGATGATGGGCGAGGGCGCCAATTCGGTGCGTGCAGTTTGTACACACCCTGTTTTTTCAGCGGATGCCTGCGAAAGGATTGAACAATCGGCCCTGGCCGAGGTTTTGGTTACCGACACCATACCAAGGAAAGGAAAGGGCAAGATAACCGTTTTGTCAACTTCAGCGATATTTGCCGATGTGATCAGACGTGTGAACAAAAATAAATCCATCAGCACACATTTCGATTTTATAACCATTTTATAAATATTAATTCATTTAAAATTTTAAATTATGAACACAGTATCATTGAGCGGTTCTCTTAGAGAGAACGTAGGGAAAAAAGATGCCAGGAAACACAGAAGGGACGGAAATGTCCCATGTGTACTTTATGGGGGAAAAGAACAAATTCATTTCATTATCCCCGAAAGGGACCTGACCCAAGTAATTTTTACACCAAACAGTTACCTTATCGCGCTTAACGTTGATGGCAAGGAGTATATGGCAATAATGCAGGACATCCAGTACCATCCGGTAACTGACATTATCCTTCACATTGATTTCCTCCAGATTTTTGATGACAAGCCGTTAATTATATCTGTGCCATTGAGGTATGAAGGTTCATCAAAAGGTGTTTTACAAGGCGGAAGGCTCGTAAGAAAATACAGAAAACTCAAGATTAAAGGGCTGATCAATGACATACCTGATGAGATTGTTGTTAACATTACCGAACTTGCTATTGGTGACGGCATAAAAATCAGTGAATTAAAATACGATGACATAGAATTTTTGGATAAACCATCTTCGATCGCAGTAGCAGTTAAGACCCAGCGTGTTATTGTGGAAGAAGAAGAAGAAGAAAAAGCCGAAGGTGAAGGTGATGCTGCCGAAGGCGATGCTAAAGATGGTGAAAGCCCTAAAGAGGGCGAAGGTAAAAAAGAATAGCATTTTTATCAATTTAATTAGGGAAGGTACAGGGCGACTTGAGGAGCTTTGTACCTTTCGTTTTTTTAAGCACATAAAGAAGTGAAATATCTGATAGCAGGCCTCGGAAATATTGGGGCGGAATATGCCAACACAAGGCACAATATTGGTTTCACGGTATTGGATGCCCTTGCACAAGACAGGAAAACCGGTTTTGAAATAGACCGCCATGCATACCTTGCAAAAGCACGTGTAAAGGGCCGGCAATTAGTTATGATAAAACCAACCACTTATATGAATTTAAGTGGCAAGGCCATAAGATATTGGTTAGACAAAGAAAAAATACCGATAGAAAATATGCTTGTTATTTTTGATGAGCTTGACCTGGATACAGGTGTTTTAAGGATGAGGGCCAAAGGCAGCGGCGGCACACATAACGGGATGAACCACATAATTGAGACCCTGGGAAGAAATGATTTTGCCCGCCTGCGCATAGGTATCGGAAAAGATTTTGCAAGAGGTTTTCAGGTAGATTATGTTTTGGGGCAGTGGACAAAAGCCGAAGAAAAAATCATGCTTGAAAAAATCCCAACTGCTGTGGAAATGATCAATAGCTTTGTTTTTACCGGGGCACAGCGGACCATGAACCAGTTTAATAAGAAGGGTTGAAAAGGTTTCGGGCTTCAGGTTTCCCTCCTTCGCTTCGCTACGGCGGGCAGGCAGGTTTCAGGTTGCGCCTGGCTTCCTTCACCCGGCATCCGACACCCGTCCTTTGCAGGTTTCAAGTTTCAGGTTAAGTATGCATCTGGCGATTTGCCTTGAATTTATTTTGGGGTTTTAATCAACCTATAATTCCATAAAATAAATCCTGACAGGGTTTTAAACCCTGTCAGGATTGGAAAATACAAAAATTTTGTGCGATAGCCTACCGGTTTTCTTTAATCCTACCGGCAATAATCCCCGATATTTCTTCGATGGAAATCCTGTCCTGTTTCATCGAATCCCTTTCGCGGATAGTCACGGTATTGTCTTCAAGGGTTTGATGGTCAACCGTGATACAATAGGGTGTGCCGATTGCGTCCTGGCGGCGGTAACGGCGGCCAATGGCATCCTTTTCATCGTACTGGCACATCCAATCTAATTTCAGGTCATCGAAAATTTCTCGTGCTTTTTCGGGCAAACCACCTTTTTTTATCAATGGGAACACGGCAGCTTTTATTGGCGAAAGTACCGGAGGTATATTCATAACGATGCGCTCAGACCCATCATCAAGCACCTCCTCGGTGTAGGCGTGGCTAAACACCGCAAGGAAAGTACGGTCGAGGCCGATAGATGTTTCAACCACGTATGGGACATAGGATTCGTTGAGTTCCGGGTCGAAGAATTGCAATTTTTTGCCGGAGTGTTTCTGATGTGCGCCAAGGTCGAAATCGGTGCGCGAATGAATGCCCTCCAACTCTTTGAAGCCTATGGGGAAGTCAAACTCAATATCGGCAGCGGCATTTGCGTAGTGTGCAAGTTTTTCATGGTCGTGGAAACGGTACTTTTCGGCAGGTATGCCCAGCGACAAATGCCAGTTGAGCCGTTCCTGCTTCCAGTGTTCGTACCATTTTAGCTCTTCGCCGGGCTTTACAAAAAACTGCATTTCCATCTGCTCAAACTCACGCATACGGAAAATAAACTGCCTGGCAACGATTTCGTTCCTGAAAGCTTTCCCAATCTGTGCAATGCCAAAGGGGAGCTTCATCCTGCCGGTTTTCTGCACATTAAGGTAATTCACAAAAATACCCTGTGCAGTTTCGGGGCGGAGATAAATTTGGTTTGCGCCCTCGGCCGTAGAACCTATTTGTGTTGAAAACATCAGGTTAAACTGCCTTACATCGGTCCAGTTGCGCGAACCTGAAACCGGGCATGCAATCTCCAGGTCAATGATCAACTGTTTTATCCCATCAAAATCATTATTGTCCATTGCGGGGTACAACCTGTTTTTGATTGCTTCAATTTTTTCTTTGTTCTTTACTACCCGTGGGTTGGTATCCAAAAACTGCCCTTTGTCAAAAGTATCGCCAAAGCGTTTTGCAGCTTTCACAACTTCTTTGTTGATCTTGGCTTCAATCTTGGCCATAAAATCTTCAACAAGGACATCGGCCCGGTACCGTTTTTTCGAATCCTTATTGTCGATCATCGGATCGCTAAAGGCATCAACATGGCCGGAGGCTTTCCAGGTGGTGGGGTGCATAAATATGGCAGCATCGAGGCCAACAATGTTTTCGTGATGCTGTACCATGGCTTTCCACCAGTAGTTTTTAATATTGTTTTTTAATTCGGCCCCATATTGGCCGTAATCGTAAACGGCACTTAAACCGTCGTATATTTCACTCGACTGAAATACAAACCCATACTCCTTGGCATGGGAAATGATCTTCTTAAATAAATCTTCGTTATTTGCCATGGCGCAAAAGTAAAACAAAAATGAAAAGAGAGAGGGGAAAGATGGAAAATTGGAAAGATGGAAAGATGGAAAGATGGAAAGATGGAAAATTGGAAAGATGGAGTTGTGGAGAATTGGAAAGTTCCGCCAGTGCCGAGGTTATGGTGGACAGGGTGATGGAAAATAATTTGGCCCCTAAATCTTTTGGGATGAGATGATTTGTTATTTTGAAAATGGAGAAAGTAACCGGGGTAGTTTAACAGTGGCCGAAACGGATAAGGCCTGATGTAAAAAGGGCCAAAAAAAAATCAAAAACTTTTTGATGATTAAATTAGATTTTAATTACATTTGCACCCGCAAAAATGGAATGGGGCATTAGCTCATCCGGCTAGAGCGTCTGACTGGCAGTCAGGAGGTGATCGGTTCAAGTCCGATATGCTCCACGTAATAAATCAAGCAGTTACATAAAATAATTTGTAACTGCTTTTTTTATTTGATACGCTATTTGATACACTAATTCCGAGGTTTATGTATTAACCTCAGACTTTTCCAGACCAGTTTGACTGCTCATTAGGTTTTGCGGTTTGAAGTCTTTTTGAGGCTTTCAAATTGATCGGTAATTTTTATTTGTACTGCTTTGTTTCCCCACCAGGGGACTTTGTTTAAACCGATTTTTTTTAAATCATTTAGCAACGATTTTTTTTAAATCATTTAGCAATCTGGCGAGGTTGTTTTTATCCCCCAATTATCTCCATCCAAATACGTTATCAGCAAATCGCCATCATCATTTAGGCTTAACTGGCAATTTTGATTACTGAAAAGAGTGGTCCTGATTGTTGATAAAACACACTTGTGGCCTTCTACGGTTTTCCATTTTTTTTCGCATAACAGCGATGCAAAATGATCTATTATCAATTTGGCCTCCATTATGCAGTAATAATGTGTTTCGATTTTTTCGGGTGATGTCCCGGTTGGTTTGTCCAAATAATAATC
>NIVA01000130.1 GCA_002254335.1 Bacteroidetes bacterium 4572_114
AAAAGCTTCCTTTTTACCTGGATGGTCGTCATTATCAAAAACAACCCATACCTCATTAAATGCACCTTCCAATAATTCCCTTTGGGCAGTTAAAACCCATCTTAAAGGTGGTCTGCCGTCAATGATTTTTATTTTGTCAATTTCTTCAACTTTTATTGTTTTCCGTTTTTTTCGTTTTGATTTATGTTTTACTACTGTATTGTTTTTATATAAAATATCAATTGAAGGTTCTGGGGCAATTGTTATTTTTATTTTCCTAATGTCGTTATTATATTTGTTATCAATCAATTCGTCTCTTATGGAATTGAAAAACAATGGTTCTGTTTTTTCCCCTTCGCAAACAATCAATATTGTATAATTGCCACGTTGCATTTATTAATCAATAAATAAGTTCACTAATGATTTAATATTTGGTATTGCACCAAATTTACCTGCTAAATACCATTTATCAAAAGGCGTATCTTCCCTAACATCGGTAAAATCCTGTAAAGAAAATAAATCAGTATTTCCAAATTCATCTTTTTCAGCTAACCAAATTTGGTCTTTTCTTAAAAAACGTTTATCTAAAATATTAGTGTCGTGTGTTGTAAAAATCAATTGAGCATTATGTTTATTTATTCTATCATTTTGAAATAGGGAAATTAGCATTTTTGTCAGATATGGATGCAAGCTGGTTTCTATTTCATCAATAAAAATTGGATGGCCGGTTTCTAATACCTGGATTAATTTTCCACCTAACACAAAAAGTGTTTTTGTTCCGTGCGATTCTTCATCGAAAGGGAATGGTTCTTTGTTATTAATTAATTGATCATTTCTATAGAGATTATGAAAACTTGTTAATCTATATTTATTATCCAGAATAATCTTATTTTTTAGTTCTTCAGAAAAGCCATTAGGGAAATTGAATTCATCTTCAGCAAGTTTCGACAAATTAATTTCATTTAACCCTGTATCAGCAAGTTTAATCAATTCATTTAATTTATTAAGGAAATTTGAGTTTTTCTCACTTGCTTCTTTGATATCAATATTTAGTGATGATAACATTCGCGAATTAACGGTATTAATTATATCGACACCTTTAAAATATAAAAACACCTCACTAATAATTTCATCGGGTATATCGGTTCCAAATTTTGATAACATTGGCTGATTATGAAATAATTCAATTTTTTTATTCTTTGAAGGACTGCCAATGTACCCAATATGTTTTAGAAGTCTATTGTCTTTGGAGATGCTTCTCTGAAACAAAATAATTTTTCTGTTTTTAGGGTAACTTTCAAGAATTTCTTCAATTATGTTTTTTTTATCAAAAACTATTGAATACTTATATTTTACAATATTCTTTATAATAAAATCTATTGAAAATTCTACCGGCTTATATTTTGTATCTTCACTAAAAACAAAAGGGTCATATGCGCTAATTTCATTTCCTACAACTGCTGGTTCCTTAGTAATAAACCTTATTATTTCATACAAACCCCTAAATAAAGTTGATTTCCCCGAAGCATTAGCGCCCAGAATAGCACAAGTCTTTAATAACCTGATATTATCTCCTTTTCCAATGGGTTGCGTAAATACATTTTCTTCTTTGCTTTTAGAAGATTCTGCAATCATAGAAAAATCTACCTTGTTTTTAAATGACCTATAATTCCTAAAACTAATATTTAGTATCATATTTGTAATTTTCCTGCAAAGATAAGTCTAATATTTTATAAAAATGATTTTTAATGTGACTATTTGTATGATTTCAACAAATTATGCGATTAGAACTCTGGTTTGACCTACCATTTTTTGAATAAAAGCCTGACTGATTCAATAATTATTGAGTCCGATCTAAAAAGCTGTCAGACAGTTATCTTCTAAAATACACATTGAAGTTAAAACACTATATGTCTGACTTTTAACCTAAACTGTCTGACAGCTATTCACCAAGGTATCAGGTTTTTGCTTCATTCAACACTCCAACCACCGAAGGGAGTCCGTACGAAGCGAAGCAAGTCCGAATGGATGAACTCTCCATAACTCCACCTCTCCATTTTCCATTATTCCATCATCTCATACATTCCATCATTCCATTATCCACCATTCCACCATTCCACCATTCCATCATTTAAGCATTTAAGCATTTTAGCATTCCATCATCTAAGCATTCTTTTCAATTAAGGGTCCACTTTTCCCAATCCCCCTGCACAGCTATGCTAACCTTCACCGTTGGGTCTTGTTCTTTGTTATTTATGCGCAGCGATTCGATGGAGACATTGTCCTTAACATAATCAGCAAGTGTGCCGTAGGTAATATTCCCCCTGCTTTGCTGCAGTTTCTTTAACAGGAAATAGGTGAACATGCCATGTTGTTGATCATCATAGGGCAGTGAAGATTGTTCTCCGCTACTGGCCGAGAACACAACCATATTGCCGGTTACAAGTTCCTCTTTTGGCCTGACCTTTACCGAGCGGGCCGCAAGCAATCCGGCATCGCGGCCCCCGCCACTAAAACAGGCATCCAGGAAAAATGTGATGCGCTGTGCACCGGTCTCACTTAATTTCTTGTAAACATCGGCAAGCTTAATGGCGGAATTCAAATTGGTGCCCGAAACATCCACCGGTATCAGATACGGCTCTTTGCTCGTTTCATCGGGCAGGCCATGCCCGGCAAAGTAGAAAATAACTTCGGCTTCGTCAGCAGTTTTTGCGGCCAACTTGGAAATCAGGTCAATCTTTTGTTCCATTTCACCGGCAGTGGCATCGGTAAGGAAAAAGAGGTTTTTATCCTCTACGCCCATCACCCTGCTTGCATAACTTTTAAATGATGATGCATCGTTACGGGCATAAGCCACATTGGCTTCCGAATTGAGTCCCCGTTGAAATTTCGAATAATCCTCATTGCCGATGATCAAAGCATATCTAAAAGGGTGATTGGTTAAGTTGAGGGGGATATTTTTATCCACGTCCGAAGATAGCGAGGCCATCTCAAAATCTGATGCTGCCGTGGTGATACCGGTGATGACCACCTGGTTTTTGGCAGTCAGGTTTTCATCTAAGCTTACCGCCAGGGTGGTATCAACGCCATATCTGCCATAGCTTTCGCTTACCGTAACCTGAACCGGGATGGATGTGCCTTCGTATCTTCTTGAAGCAGTGAACAGGAAATCCAATTCCTTTGTTTCGCCCCTTTGCATAAAATTCAGGTCGTATTGCGAATATTCGCTGAGGGGGAAACAGTTGGCACCGGTCAGTTCAAAATTTATCCTTACGCTTTTGGCTTCCCCACCGCCAATATTTTGTATCAATACCTTTAGGTTGATGGGGTAATTAAGTTTTATCTGCCCCCCATCTTCGGTGCTGAACACTGCATCTGCAATTACCACTTTAGGTTCGGCAAAGTGCCTGGTCTCAATTTTAAATTCGAGCGGGAAGGCATCAAACCCCCTGGCTTCAAGCACTTCAATTACAAATTCTGCATATCCATCCTGTGTATCCAATTTCCCTTCAATGGGTATGATAACCTCTTTTGATGTTTCGCCGGGCATATCGCCCAAATCAATCCCACCCTCAAATGTAACACCTGAAACATCCTGGTTTTTTAAATAGGCATTAACTTTAACATCCTGTGCCACACCCTTGCCGATGTTCTCAACCTTAAAAGATATTTGGCACTGTTCGTTGGCATTGATGAAATTGTTTTTGTTTTCATCTGTAAACTTCTCTTCCGTAATAATCAGATCGGGAAGTTGCCTGATGTTGGTGGTTTGTTTCTTTTTAAAGGATATTTTTTTGGGTTGGCTTTTTCCTGAGCTTACCTGGGCGAAGGATAGCCCACCCGCCAGTACAAAAATTAGCAAAAAGAGTAAATATTTTTTCATAGGTATTTGAATTGTAAATTGTTTACTTAACATCATTAATTGAGAAATACTTTTTAAATTTCGGCCCTTACTTTTTCAACCTCGGTATTAATTTCTTCTTCGCTTATCTCATCAGTTTGAAAGGAGTTTAATAATCTTGACAATCTTTTATCTATTGCCTCTTTTGCAAGTTCCTTACTTAGTTTGGCTTTCTCCCGCCCTGGCAATTGTCTTACCAAATTGAGTATTTGACCATAAGAAAGTGATATTTGATATGTTCCTGTATTCATAAATCATATTATTGATTAAAGGTAATGTTTATTAGTTTGCTATTTTTCCCCGCATTGTTTATAAGTCTTTCTTGTAGGTAGTGCTATCTTTTCTATCACCTTTGAAGTAGTATGAGAGAATGTCTGTATCAATTAAGGTTTCTTTCATTTATATCCCACCTCTGTCTTCTTCTATTCTTTTTGTTCCAAGATTTATTGTCAAGTCGTCTATTAAGTTTTTGTCAAGGTCTTTCCAGCAACCTGCATAGGACAAAATATCATCTTTCTTCCTGCTATTTTTTTCAATTTTTCTGAGAAATTCCCAGATGTCATCAAGTTTATCAGTTGATATTTTTTCGACCCGCCTTAATATTTTTGTTCTTATTTCTCTTTCTTTAAGCATAGCAGTGCGGCTAGGTATTGTTATGCACTTTTATTTTCTTTTTATTCGTCCAGGTTCATTAAGTATTTCCTTATCATTCCGATAAATCACGAGTTCAGCAGGTGGCGTATCATTTGTTCTTAATACATTTATGATACATTCATATTTATAGTTGTCATTGATAAATTCATATCTATGATTTCCTCCGCTACCTTCTGGAATCCAATTTCCATCTTTGATTACTATATCAGGTTTTTTACTCATTTTAGAATTTATCGACCAAGAAGCATATCTGTATTTTCCATTTTTTAGTTTGTCAATTCTAATTTTGTTTTGTTTTGTTTCCATTATTAAAATTGGTTCTTCAAAATCTTTTAAGCTTCTGTAAATCTTATCTTTATCCATTTCTATAAGTTTAGCTCTTTCGTCACGTTCATAATTTGATTGATAATTTACAGAAATTAATCTCCCATCATAGTCAAGCCACAAAATACCATTATTTAACATTATTCCTCTCCATCCAACTGCAGACCAGTCTTTTTTAATATTTGATGAAATAATTATAGTTTTTAAGCTATCATCGAAGATTTCATTATATCGTTTCTCGAATTCAAGTTCGTTATCGATGTCTGAAAGGGGATATTCTCTCCTTAGAGGATAAGCTACGTGAGCTTTCAATTTGTTGATATTAACTAAAACTTATAAGTAACAACCAACATCGGCCCACGCACTTCCGGGTTATAATAGTATCCCATATCAACCTTTGATCGTTTTGCTTTTTTATTGGCATTGCCGGCCTGGATGCCTGTCCATATCAGGTCGATGGCCCAAATACCGGCAGCAGCGTACATTAAATACTCTTGATTTTTTTGATATTCCTCGGCATCTTTAAAAAGTTGATCGCGCTCGGTAACATCCACTGATTCTTTGTAATCCTGATAAGCCTGTTCCGTCTGGTTGTTCATATAAACCGAACCCCCAACCGCGCCATAGCCAACCAAACCCATCAGCCAATAAGCACCACCGCCTTTGACGTAACGGTTGCCCCATCCGGGAAAAATAGCCGATCGGAGCAGGGCGCCCCCAACACTTACTGCTCTAACTGTTTTGGCCGGTTTAGAGGGTTCGTCCGCCATTTCCGGTTCGATAAATACTTCAACCGAAATCTCATCATCGATGTAAACATTATCCTTGTTTAGGTCCCAAACAATTCTTTTTCCTTTACCTCCGTAAACCCCGGGGCCAATATCGCCGGTCAGTGCAAAAGCACTGATCTTTTTCCCGGCTGTAGTTAAAATATTCATTGTAACATTAAAGGACTCCCCTGTTTTGCTTTTGTCGATATCATAATTAATTACCAGGTTCTCGCCCTCAAGGAAAAAATCCACATTTTCAACCCTGGCTTTTGATTGTGACATTGCAAAGTTGGCAAAAAGGATAAGTGCCGTTAAACATATTAACTGGATTGTTGTGCTATATATCTTCTTCATTGTTTATTGGTTTTCGGGTTAACGGTTTGATTGATTACTTGATGACACTTGCAACGGTTTTGTGTTTTCACCCTTTTGATGAGGATCGTCCTTGATTACCGTATTTAGCAATTTCTCTTCGCCACTGGCATTGGAAATAAAAATTTGAAGGTTCCAGTTAAAATCCAGGGCGGGGTTAATAATTGATAACGCCTGCCAGGGAGCCCCATCCGTAGAGATCAAGTCGCCTTGTCCTGTAAAAGCGGGCCCCTCGTCCACACCTGCAGGAAAGTCGCCCGGCGATTGTTCCTGCACCCAATATCCCGGATAAAGGGCATGGCTTGCATCAATTGTAAATGGATCATCCAAAACCACTTCATTCCATTCGTTGGCAGTAACAAATAAAACATCCTGGAGATATTCAAGGTTTGTACCATCAGGCCCGGTATAAATTTCTATACTATAAGTAGTTGGTAAACCACTGCGTGGGAAAAACCTGAACTTTGTAACCTTCCAGCCATCATAACCCTGGAGCTGTGCAGGGTTAAACTTTATGGCAACATCAAAATCACCACCTTCGTTAAGCCCGATGCCATCATGGTTTTCGCCGTTGTCGTAGTGCAACCATTTAGGCCCTCCTGTAAAAAAATTAATTTCGCCACCGTAAGCTACCCCATAGGAATTTTCGGCATAGGCCCTTACGTAGTACGTGTTGCCCGGTGCCAGGCCCGAAAATTGATGGATGAACTCCCCAAGCCCGGAACCATTTTCCGAAGTTACGTCATTGATGGTAGGATTATGCTGTTGGCCAATGCAAAATCCCCTTACGGTCACGTTACTGCCACCTTGGTTGGTAACATTGCCCGAACAAGTAGCTTCAGTTTCGGTGATATTAAAAACCTGAAGAGTTGCCACGACAGGCAGGTTAATATTTTCCAATGATGTAAATGGAGGGGTTATTTCCCGCAATTTTCTTAAAGTCATCAATTGTTGGGTTATCGGACAATGAATAAACAAAACCATAACTGCTTACTGAGGCCCCAAACAGGTTAATTATTTCACCTCCTAATGTTGCGCTGGTTTCAGCAACATTAATTGCATCAAGGGTTTTAATATCTACCTCCTTCGTTGTAAAAGAAGATGCGCTTCCGTAGCTAACAGTGCCAGTATTGCCCTCCTCGGCAAACGTCCTGAAATAATAGGTTGTGTTTTGATCGAGACCGGCAACAGGGGCACCGTAGATCCCAATTTCATTAGGGATGCCCGGCAAAAATATCTTATCATCGGCCATGGTAGGGTTATTTGACAAGGAATAACAAAAACCAATACTGGTAATATCACCCTCCCCAAGGTCGATGACATCCCCTTTTAGTGTAGCGTAGGTAGTTGCAACATCGCCTGCATCAAGGGTTTTGACCATAACCTCCCGTACGACATCAATTTTTTTGCAGGAATAATACTGGTTGGCAATGAAAACTGCAATTACAACCAGCAGGATTTTTTTGGTAAGTGTTCGGTTCATAATTAGTTGTATTTCTTTAATTAATGTAACAGGTTGTTATTAATGTGATACTCGAATATTATAGAATTCATTTTATTTCAGTATTAGCTAAACAAATACTAATTTGTTTCAAGGGCAAAAGAACAATGAGGCCAAAATTGATGACTCAAAATTAGAATAAAATAGGAAAACCCCGGCACAATTACAAAAAATAATTCTTACGGGCAGAAATCAAAAAATGTATTACTCCCTATAAAAAATAAACCTTGTAATGAATATCCCGGTGCCGTCGCCCTTCCCGGCATCGCTTTCAACACCGCTGAGCACAAATTTAAGTTCCCAGCCCTCTTTTACCAGTTTGTTGATTTTTGAAGAGATCATTGCGTCATTGGAGGCAATATTCTGAAAATTAATACCCACCGCGCTGTAAAAGTTGAGCAGCTTCGTTTCGTCAAATTTATCAACTTTTGCATCTGATCTGCTTACATCTTTTTGCTTACTCTTTTTTCCGTTGGTGCGGCTTGTTGTAAAATTCACCACATCAAGGCTGTCGGTGGTTTCAACTATCCTCGACCGCCCAATGCCCATGGGGACTACCGATAAAAAAAAATACAATTATTAAATAATTTTCAATAGGTTTGTACGGTATTTATTTCTCAGTAAAAAGGTAGTAGAACACTAATGAGTTTAGTCTAAAAAGTAAATATTTGGGTGAATAGCTGTCAGACAGTTTAGATTAAAAGTCAGACATATAATGCTTTAGATTCTGTGTGTAATATGGAAAATAACTGTCTGACAGCTTTTTAGACCGGACTCACTAATAAATAACGTAATGGCGAAACCCATAAAACATATCCCCTTTTTGATTTTGGTCATGACCTTTGCATTTGGTAGTTTTATGTGTGAAAAGGATGAGGCTTCCCCAAAACAATTTTTAACCGGAAAGCAATGGCGGTTAACTGCGTGGACATCAACCCCTGCCTATGAAGTGGAAGGTGAAATGATAACCAACCTGTATTCGCTTTTGCCGGTATGTGCCCACGACGATTTTACTGTATTCGATAGCGATGAAACAATTATTAAGGATGAGGGTGAAATAAAATGCAGCCAAAGCGGCCCACAAACGATATCAGGAAACTGGCTGATGAATACAAACCAGACCATTTTGAAAATCACCATCGAAGGCAGCGAAACAGAATACATAATTGATGAGATAAGTGATAATTTTTTAATTTTGGGAACACAGGAAGTTATTGAACATGCAACGGGTTCGGTTACTTATGAGTACAAGTTGACATATACTAGGATGTAGGGGGTGGGGAGAAGGAAAAAAGTAAAAAGTAAAAGGGGGAAAGTAAAAGGGAGAAAGTAGAAGATAGAGGGGAGAGGGTATAAGGTAGTGGGGAGAAGGGAAGGGCAATTTGCTTCAACCAAAAAGAATAGTAATGAAATTACTGATAGTTCGAAGTTTAATGTACAGTTCTTTTAAATGCTTTTACTGTCAATCTCTCTACAATGCTATTAACAACAAATAGCAAACTTCGAACGGTTAACAGCGAAATGGAGAAAAAGTCGTAATTTAGAAGTTGGGAGACGGGAAAAGAAACATAGAATCCGGGAGTCAGGCACAAATTTTGCGAACAAGCGATACAATTCACAATTTATAATCTTAAAAACACAATTACTTAATTTTTAATTAAAACTTTTTATCATGAAAAAAAAATCATTACGTACGTTTTTAATGCTGGTTTTAGCGGCAATTATCATTGTCCCGACCATGCAGAGTTGCAAATCGAAAAAAGAAGCCCAGGTATCTGACGATGAGGTGTTGATACAGACATACTGTTCAGGTCCCGAGTATTTTACAAACAACGAATATTTCAGGGCAAACAGTATTGGCGAAAGTACCGATCAGGTGATGTCGAAAAAGAAAGCACTGAGCAATGCCAAGGCAGAACTTGCCGGATCGATAGAAACAACTGTTAAAGCTGTCATCGACAACTATTTTTCGTCTCACGAAGCCAACAATGTGGAAGATATCCGTGAGAAGTACGAAGGGCTTTCACGGGAAGTAATTAAGCAGGAATTGTCGGGGATTAAAACCATCTGCGAAAAACAAACCAAAACCAAGCAAGGTACTTACAAAACCTATATCGCCATTGAACTTGCCGGCGATGAAATTACAAATGCCATGAAAGACAGGCTCTCGAAAGACACCAAACTTGAAATCGACTTCCAATACGAAAAATTTAAAGGCGAACTGGAAAAAGAGATGGAGGATTATAAGGGAGGAAACTAAGTTGATTGACGATTAACGATTGATGATTTTTGATTTGTTTGATTACCATACATTTCTTAAATCAAAAATTGTTAATCAAAAATCAGAAAGGATTGACTTATAAACAAACACTTCTATTCCGGCCCCATTTAGGTTCACCTGTAACCAGGATGGGATCGGATTTCTTCGATAAAGACCATATTTTTCGTTTTCATAATTCCATTTCGACAATGAAACAATTTTACCTGTTTATCGGTATCATGCTTTGCGGGTTGCTTGTTTATCCTCAATTTGAAACCAAAAAAAATAAGGGCGGGCAACCCATCGAAAAGCAGTACGAAAACTTCAAAAAGACCTTTGACAAAGAGGTTGGTGATGAGGCTGGCACTGATACAAAAGAACAGGTTAAGTTTGTTTCTCACCTCAGGCCGTGCGAACTGCCTGCATGGATGCTTCAGTTAAAATCGTTGCCCGGCACAAATCAGATGTTGGTATTTGGAATCTCCGATCCGGGACTTGACACATTGCCGGCCATTGAGCAGGCAAAAATCAGGGCACTGGGTTTGCTGTCAATATTCAGGGGGGCTATGATTCAAAACATCACTGATGTCTATTCAAATGAAACCGGTTATGATGACATTGTTGGGAAATTTACGTCCTTTTCCAGGATAGAGGCAATAAGTCCCATAACGACTGGCCAACTGGAAATTATAGAACAGGGATTTACCAGCTATGGGGAAGCAATTATGCTGGCCGGCATAAAGGAGAGGGCACTGGTTGCAGACACTGAAAAGCCTGTGGTGGTTGCAGATTATTTTATTTCGGAAGAGGGCGAATATGATGATCTTTTTGTTTACAGCACTTACAACTTTCAGGTGGAAAACCCTGGTGGATCTGCATCCAAATTTAGCTGTCATAATACCAAAAGGAGCATCCTGATCAAATCAACCCACAACAACCGGGAACTTGATTTTGATTACGGCAGGTTCAAATATTATTTCCCACAAGGGATAACATTCAATGATGAAGAGCTTTTAAACTACAGCAATGCAGATTTGAGCGATGGGCTGTGGAATGCTTACCTTGCAGGTATCCTTCGGCAGGTTGAGATGGCAGAAAAACACACATCTGAAATTAAAAGGATGGGCGACCAGTATTCCGGCAAATTTCAAAACCTTAGCAGGGAGACATCAAATATCCAGCTTGGGTTTGAGCAATCCGGGATTTTCATTAAAGATAATATTTTATATGTAAAATTGAATACCGCTCCGGGAAAGGATTAGATGAGTTTTAATAAATGAGTTTAGTCTAATATGTAAGTATTTTGGAGAATAGCTGTCAGACAGTTTAAGCAAAAAACCAAATAGATAATACTTTAACATCAGCATATAATTTAGAGGGTAACTGTCTGACAGCTTTTCTGGCCCGGCAAATTAATAAATATTTTTTTGAAAAATGTTCAAGTCAGTAATCATATTATTTCTATTGCTCCTTGCCCAACAAACTTTTGCATTAAAACAACTGGATTGGATAGGTTTCGTACAACGCTAAAAGATTTTCCAAGCCAATCAATAATACCCTTGCCGGAATTGACGGGCACGTTTCATTTGACTGGTCTAGCGAAAACAATGTGGAATTTAAACCACAAATGAGGACGGTTACGAAATCATCCGGGAAGATACCCACGGGATACTTGAAAACTCGCGCGGCATGAAACGCATGAAAAACGAAGACCTTAAAGCTGAAGAAAGGATCATAATCACAACTATGAAAAATTAGGTCCTGCTACAAATTTAGTGTGTAATGCTAAATAATTAATCATGATTTCTTAAATACGATTTTCAACTAAAACACTAAGTCGGTTTCCTTTAGGCGAAACTTATTATCTTTGAAAAAAATTCAATCAAATGCATAAAAAATATAATGTAGAGCTTTTGGACGAAGTGTATGATTTCTTTGATTCAATTGACAATAAAGCTGTTGAAAAAATACTTTATAATATTGATAAATCACAATCTTCAAGTGAAAAAGTACTGTTTAAAATTTTCAAGTGAAATATGGGAATTTAGGACATTATATAGAAAAATAAAATATAGGCCCCTGGGATTTTGGGATAAGACAAATAACTATGACACCTTGGTTTTAGCAACTCACGGATTTATTAAAAAATCTAAAAAGACACCGAAAAAAGAAATAGAAAAAGCACAAAGAATAAGAAAACAATATTTTGATATTAAAAATAAAAAGCAATGAAATCATATACATTAGAACAAGCAAAGAACAAATATATAGGAAAACGTGGTTCTGAAAGACGAGATAAATATGAACAAGAATTGAAAATTGATCTTCTCGGAGAGGCAATAAAAGATGCCAGAAAAGAAAGAAACCTAACACAGAAACAATTAGGTGAATTAATTGGTGTGCAGAAAGCTCAAATCTCAAGAATTGAAAACCATTTAACTGATGCTCGATTTGAGACAATATTAAAAGTTTTTAGGGCATTAAATGCTAAAATTAACTTTAGTATAGAATTATTGAATACAGAAATGAATTTAACATGAAAACAGCCATTACATAAATAAAGGCTATAAAAATATGGGACTGACACGGGTTTCGGAGAATTTACAACTTTTAACCGAATCTATTTAAAATGCCAGTAATATCAAAATAAAATCTATCATGCACAAGTACTCGTTAAACATCATTTTATTTTTAATCATTGTTGGGTTATCCGGTCAATATTCAGCATTTGCACAAACTTTTGAGGATTTTAAAAAGGAACGCGAAAACGAGCTGAAGGAATTTAAGAATAGCTACACAAAGGATTATGAAGAGTTTGCCCGTAAAGAAAGGGAAGGGATTGAAAAGCTCAAACAGGAACTCGCGGCTTATTGGGGGGAAAGCAACACAAAAGTCAGCACCAAAAAAGAGTGGGTTGAATATACCGATGATAAGCAAACACGTACCGATGTTAATTTTGAAAATGGGACAACAAAAATTGAAATCCTGCTAACACCAGAGGAAGCAAAAAACAAGGCCCTGGTAAAAAACAGCATGAGGAACGCGGTGAAAGATATGGTTTATAACACTTGTGGCACTTATGAAGGGGCAGGAAATGAAAAGGACGGAGGAGTGCTTAACGGGCAGTTACAAACCCTTGACGGAAAACCGGTGAGCACCCGAAATGCCGAAATATTTGCCGATGAACAAACCAATCCCGATAACATCAGCTACCAAACAGTTGTGGGAAGCGACGGCGCGACCCGGATAAAAGTGGAAGTGAACATCCCCCTGGTGCCGGATCATATCAGGGTCAGGGCAAATAAATTTAAGACTTCCATCGACGATCATGCCAAACGCTTTGAAATGCCCCGGCCACTTATCTATGCAATTATCGAAACCGAATCCACTTTTAACCCAAAGGCCAGGTCTTATGTCCCCGCCTACGGTTTGATGCAGATCGTACCGAAGTTTGCCGGGCGCGATGCTTTCAATTACCTATACAAAAAGGACACAATAATTACTGATGAATACCTGTACCACCCTGAAAATAATATCGAACTGGGCACCGCCTATTTCAGGTTGCTGATGACACACTATTTTAAAAATATCACCGATGCCAAATGCAGGCTTCTTTGTTCCATCGCTGCATACAACACGGGCACCGGAAATGTATATAAAGCTTTTAAAGGTACCGGTGGCAAAACAGAAATCTTCAACCGCATCAACACAATGGCCTATGATGAACTTTATGTGCACCTAAAAGAAAATTTACCATACAAAGAAACCCGGAATTATATCGAAAAGGTTACCAATAAAATGGAACAATATGACTCGTGGCTGGGGGAGGAGTGAAAAGCGGAGTGCAGAGAGCAAGTTTTATTATCAGCTAATACAGCACTTTATCTTTTCATTTAGTAAGAAGTTTCAACAAAGATCATCAAACTTCGAACGGGTTAGTAACAACAAAAAAAAACAATAACCATGAAACAAAAAACTAAAATCATCACCATTCTATTTACGGCCATAATTTTTGGCCTGTCCGGCAATATCATCGCCCAGACTTTCGAGGAGTACAAAAAGCAACGGGAGCAGGAATTGCAACAATTTAAGGAGGAACGCGAGAAGCAAATCCAACAGTTGGCCGAAGAGTATGATAAATATGTTGAACAACGCGACCAGGAATTTGCCGGTTACCTCAAAACCCGCTGGACACAATTCCAGGTCTTCCAGGGGCTGGATATGCCCGAGGAACCCAAGCCGGACATCGCACCTTTGTTCACCGAACCCGACAGGCCCAAGCCCCCGGAGGTATTGCCTACAATAATCCCCGAACTCAGGATCAAGCCCGATGATGTCCCCAGGCCCATCCTGCCACGCATCACAAAACAAGAACCCGAAGGTTTCCCGACCAACACAAGGGATTTCGATTTCTATGGCTTCAATGTGATATTTGATTATGACAAAGAATTAGAGAAAAAACCTAACGGCCAGGCCAACGAAGAATCCATCGGTAATTATTTTGAAGCAGTGAGCAGCACCAATTACAATCACCTGGTAAACCAGTTGACCGGGTACAAAGACCTGATGAACATGAACGACTGGGGCTATTACCTGATGGTAAAAAAAGCTGCATCGATGATTGCCGGCATGGACGAAAAAACATCAAAACTGCTTACCTGGTTTATCTTGTTAAGGTCGGGCTATAAGGTTAAAATTGCCTACTTCCAAAACGATGTATTTTTGTTGATCCCCATAATCAACCAGGTTTACGGCAAAAATTTCTTTATGTTAGATAACCTGAACTACTACCTGATGGAAGGGGAATTACTTGAGCTTTACACTTATGAAACAGATTTTCAGGATGCCCAAAAAGTGTTCGACCTAAATATTTACCATCCGTTGTCGCTTGGTGGGGAATTGGCCGAAAGGACTTTTAATTTCAATTACGAAGGTACCGAAGCCCCCATCAGCATTGCATATAACAGCAACATCATTGATTTTTTCAAAGATTATCCGCTTTCAGATATCAAGGTATATTTCGATGCCGTGGTCTCCCCTACCGCTAAAGAATCGCTGGCAACCAACTTCATCCCGCTCATCCGCGAAAAAACCGAGCTACAGGCCGTTAACCTGCTGTTGAATTTTGTGCAAACAGCCTTCCAATACAAAACCGATCAGGACCAGTTTGGCTACGAGAAATTTTTCTTTGCCGAGGAGGCCTTTTATTATCCTTACTGCGATTGCGAAGACCGTTCGGTGCTGTTTGCCTATTTGGTAAAAAGTTTGCTTGGCCTTGAGGTCATCGGGCTTAACTACCCCGGCCATATTGCCACCGCCATAAAATTCAACGAAAGTGTCAATGGCGACTACATCAGCTATAACGGCGAAAACTATGTGGTTTCCGACCCAACCTACATCAATGCGCCTGTGGGCCTCACCATGCCGCAATACGCAAGTGAGACCGCCGAAATCATCACCCTCAACAACAATTACGGCCTCCGCAAAACAGAAGATAAAATATGGCAGGAAATTATTGCATCTGGCGGTAACCGCGGAGCCAATTCAGGCGATATAATTATAGATGCCGGTGGAAACGCGACACTCACCGGATATATTACCGAGAGCTTCTCCTTTTCAAATATCAACACAACCGCAAACGGGGACCCCTCGATGTTTGCCCTTAAACTGGATGCCGAAATGAACCCAATCTGGTTTGCCCCGGCCAGTGTTGAAGGTGCCGCATTTGGTTACACCATTGTGCCCGATAAAGAAGGCAATACCTACGTTGGGGGAACTTTTCGCGGCGAGATGGAAATGAATGGCAAGAAACTTAAAACAGGTGAAGTGTCGGATGTGTTTGTTGCCAAGCTCAACAACAAAGGTCAACTCCTGTGGCTCGAAAAAGCAAACATCGACACCGTAAGCCAGGACAACTTCCTGAATTTTGTTTCTAAGTTCAACCCCCGTGGCAGGCACCTCGGCAACGACCTCTATTTCGAAACCGGCGATTTTAAAAACTACGGCCTCAACCTAACCATTGAAGGCGAAATTTACTTCGCCGGTGCTTTCAACAAAAGTGATGAACCTAATGAACAGTAGCGGGGTCTCCATACCAGGCCCTGATGCCCAAGCCGTTTTAGACAAATACAACCCCAAATTTAAAACGCTGGCCCATGATATTTATGAAGGCATTGGCAACATCCATTTCCTTAAAAACAACAACGGCATCGTTACCCTAAAAACCAAAAATGAAAATGATGTTTACATTGACAAGATGCGTATAAGCAACAACACAAAAGCAAAAATCACATGCCTTCAAAACGGGGACGCACGCCTCGATATCCTGTCGGGCATAACGCTGGGCAAACGCTGGGTTGTTTGGTACGACCTCAACTATGTTGTCATGTACAAAAAAAGCGGCGACATGCTCTTCGATTTCGCCTCCGACCACACACAACGGACCATGAATTTACGCGATGATATTTTGTATTAGGGACGTGGGGTTTTTTGGGCGGCTGGACCGGGCCTGCCCGTCCGAAGCGCAGCGTAGGCGGGCTTTCCGTTCTATCTGCCTTGCACCGGCTGTATTTTTGTAAGTGGTCCGGGGTCTTTCCCCGTCCGTCCGAAGCATAGCGAAGGCGGGTTTCGTCAGCCTCCGCCCACCAACAAAAATATCAGCCGCTGCTTCGCCAGTACGCCACTCCAATCCCTGCCCGACAATGTCGTTCAGGTGGGCCTGCCGCGGGGCCCCTTCGCCAAAAGGCAGTAAATATATAAATCAGGTGCTCACCATTATATGGAATATGGCTCATCTGAGTTAGACAGTTTGAAAAATAATCCGATATTTATTTTTACACATAAACATTCAGACCATTATTCAGGAAAATTGATTGGGCATTTTTCCCGGCATGGTTACTAATGGACGCAAATGAGAAAGGGGTTAAATTAGGAAATGTCAGCAAAATATTTGCCATTTATCATATTGGGCATAGGGACAATATAACAAATGAAGACCCTAAAATAGTTTTGCTGGACAAACAGGGAGAGATTATCAAAATCCCTTACTAATTAAAGAAAATACAGCAGTTAACAGTGGTTCATGGCGCATGCCGCAGTTGGCGTGTATAGGGAAAGGAAATGGAACAAATAACAAAGCTAAATTAGGCGCAAATGCAATACTTGGTGTTTCTATGGCTTATACCCGTGCAAAAGCCCAGAGTGCCAGCATCCCATTATATCAATACCTGGGGGGCAATGCTCATGTAATACCTGTTCCTTGTATGAATGTCATAAATTGTGGTTCACATGCGGACAATACTGTTGATTTTCAGGAATTCATGATCGCACCTCATAACGCCCCGTCATTTAAAGAAGCTATTCGTGTGGGTGAAGAGGTGTTTTATTCATTAAAAACGGTGTTAAAAGCCAGAGGCCTAAGTACTGGAGTTGGTGATGAAGGTGGATTTGCCCCCGATTTAAAATCTAATGAACAGGCTGTCGAAATGATTTTGGAAGGAATTCATATAGTTTTATTGCAAATTTTACCGTTGGTATAAATGTAGGCCATTTAAAAACAGGAAGCGGTTGCCGTGGAGAACGTAAAGAAAAATTTAATCAGCCTATGGTGTTTATCATTAAATGAAATTAGCAGTAAATTGAAAATTTGTAACTATTTAGCTGGCTTTTGTTGAAAAAATAATTAAAACCCCATCCCTCCCAGAGGGATGCCTATGGCACTACCCTTCCCCTGTGATCGCAGGAAACCCTTATGGGCAGGGGAAGGGGGTTGGGTACAGGGGGTTAGGTAAATGGATGACCATTAATAGTAGCTAAATTGTTACTAAAAATACCCCAAGAAACCTTCTCAGCACAAAAAGGCAACTAATAGAATGCCCATAGAAACCACCCGGACGACCCAATCCAATCCCGATAGCTATCAGAGATTTTTTTTCAGCTTCGCAGAGACTCCCTACAATCAAAAAGTAGAGCCGTTCCACCCCCACATCGAGCGTTCGACATCCGAAAATTCGATGTACATCCTGTTGATTGGAATACCTGTTTCCTGATGAAGAAACTCGCAGAGCTTTGACGATATTTCTTTTGTCCGGCCTGTAGGAAAGCCTATACTTTTCAACTCAAGATATAATAAAGGGGCACTGGTTCCGCCGAAGATCATCTCCGGGTTCACCTCAAAAGATACCATGATGTATTTTTCAGGCTTCCCCAAAATCTTTGAGAGAAAGGATGAAGATTTTTCCAGGATTTCAGTGGCATCCGGAATAGCTGTGTTGGATTGAATTTTTAATTGTGGCATAATCAAATTAATTAAACTTCATAAAATAAAACCTTACATCTCTTTTGAAAGTTCAAGAAAGCGCTTATACGGTATGGCAATCATGCTTTTGGCATGAATTGCCCCATTGGCCTGGCTGATCATCGAAACTTTTGCGGCGGTCTCCGGGTCGGGCGCCTCGTAAATATCAATGAAATCAAATTCGCCAAGGATGGCATAATGGGATAAAAACTTTACTTCGGGACAATTTTCCCTGACCTGTCCAAGCCAGTTACGGCCCTGGCGCTCACGGTTTTTCATTTCGTAAGAGAGATCGGTCGACAGTTTTGTGAATAAAATGTACGTTTGCATATCTACCTCCTTTATTTATAAATTAATTTTATGGTGGAAAGATACTATTTTTTTTAATCTTGGCAAAATAAAAAATGGAGTTTTTTTTACTAAGTTTTTTTCAGACATCGTCCCCGGCACATCAAAAAAAAAATTGGCCGTTCTGAATTTATCAAAACAAAAAAAAACATCTTTATATTACTTTTGTTCTTTGGTATTCACCATAACATCTCACAACAATGAAACGATGTATTTTGTTTTTCTTTCCTGGCATATTTATTTACAGTTCAATTTTTGGACAGGATTCTGTGATTAGGGAAACCAAATTAGATTACGCCAAAATTGCGATGCTGGATTCTATTCATACCAACGATCAAAAATATAGGGAAAAAACGGATAGGATAGCTGAAATTTATGGGCAAAATGCTAAATAATTACAAATAATTTGCAAAAGATCAATGAAACTCTACCTGGCACCACTACAAGGTTATACCGAAATTGAATTCCGCAGGGCGTGGTCTCAATTCTTTAGCGGTATCGATGTGGCGGTAAGTCCCTTTATCCCACTTGCCAAAAGCTTCAGGTTCAGGAGCAAACATCTGCAGGATGTTATCCCCAACCAGAACACAAGGATACCGGTAATTCCACAGGTGCTGGGCATTGACCCTGAAAAATTTATTTTCCTGGCCACCCGTCTCGAAGACCTGGGCCACCAAACCCTGAACTGGAACCTGGGTTGTCCAAAAAAAACAGTTGCACGCAAGAAACGCGGATCCGGCCTCCTGCCCTACCCTGAACAGCTAAGAAATATCCTTGACGAACTCATCCCCAAACTTCCCATCAAGTTATCAATAAAAACCAGGTTGGGCTTCAATTCCCCGGATGAATTTTTCAAACTTATTGAAGTTTACAATGATTTTCCGCTGGACAGCCTGATAATCCACCCACGCATCGGAACACAGATGTATGATGGGGAAATGCACCTGAAGGCCCTCGATCAAACCATTGGCCAGATTAAACACAAAATTGTTTTTAGTGGCGATATTTCGGATTACAAAACCTATGAATCCCTCAAAACCCGTTACCCCCAAATTGACGATTGGATGCTGGGGCGCGGTGTATTGACCAATCCCTTTCTTCCCAAATGGATCAGGGCCGGGAAGATTGAAAACAATGAAGGTCAAATCAGGCAAACCCTATATCACCTTCATGAAGAACTGTTTTGTGAGATCAGGGATAAAATAAAAAGGGAAAGGCCCATACTAAATAAAATGAAAGATTTTTGGTCGTACTTTGCGCGATGGTTCAAGAATGATGAAGCCATTTTCAGCACCCTGGCCAGGATGGACAACATTGATGATTTTATGGAGTATTTGAAAAAAGTATTTAATGAGCATCCGTTATCGCAGGCTGAGGGAAGGACAAACAGGCAGATAAAGCTGAATAAATAAAACATATGATCCAAAACAGATAATCAATGAAAAGATAACAAATGTTAATAGCATAAATTAAACACCATTTTTCGGCAATGGAATACCGGAATATTATACTTTTGAATTTTTTTATCGAAAATAAATCTGCACATGAAAATATTATCATTCCTGATTTTGGCATACGCTCTTAATCTGAATAGTTATGCCCAGGAAACCAACAAAGCAGAACTGGCCAAAGAAGCCCAGAATCCCCTTGCCAATATGATAACCATCCCATTCCAAAACAATACAACTTACAGGATTGGCGATAACAACAGCATCCAAAACATTGTAAACTTTCAACCTGTTATTCCGCTGAGTTTTGAAAAATTAAGAGTGTACACCAGGTTCGTTATACCATTTGTGTCAGAACCCGACCTTGCCGGTGGAGATAATAAAAGCGGGATTGGGGATATGAATATGACAGTTTTTTTCTCCCCGCATAAAGAATCAGACATTACCTGGGGGTTTGGCCCGGTATTGCAATTCCCAACCGCAACCGACTCAAAGCTTGGAAGCCAGGAATTTGGTATTGGACCGGCCTTCGTGATTACTGCCACGGATGAAAAGTGGGTTTATGGATTACTTGTAAACAATATCTGGACATTAGATGACTTGAGGACAGAGAAAAAAATGCTTTTACAACCCTTCGTAAATTACTATCTTCCAAGGGCATGGTATCTGGTATCGTCACCAATATGGCAAGCCAACTGGCATGCATCAGAAGGAAATCAATGGTTGATGCCCCTGGGCGCTGGCCTTGGAAAAGTATTTATCATCGGAAAAATGCCCATCAATGTAAATGTACACGCATATTACAACGTACAGATGCAGGATCCGAACTGGGGCAGGTGGCAATCGCGTTTTCAGTTGCAGTTTATGTTCCCGAAAAAATAATTACTAACAATTAAATTATAAAATTAAATCATGAAAAAAATTAAATTACTAATTCTTACAGCTTTACTCCCAGTATTATTGTTTTCGCAGGGAGTTGAAATTGCCCCTTTTGCAGGATACATGTTTGGTGGAAGCATCAATTATTACGAAGGGGAAGTGAAAATTGAAAATGGGACAAACTACGGTGCTTCCCTGATAGTGCCTGTTCAAACCATTATGGATATTGAGATTAACTATACGCGCATGGAAAGTAAGGCTTCATTTTCGCCATATATGGGTTACCCGGGGCTTGAATACAAGGAAACTCAACTGACCACAAATTATATCCAGGTTGGGGCCATGAAAAAACTCCTGCCCCCCGGATCTAAGGCCCAACCGTTTACCTCTGTTTCATTAGGTGCCTCATGGGCCGGTTCTTCTGATTTCAGCGATGTCTGGCGTTTTGCAATCTCTCTCGGGCTTGGTGTAAAAGTTATGGTTTCCGAACGAATTGGCATAATTGCAAGAGGACGGCTATTGATGCCAATGACCTTTGGTAGTGCCGGTTTTTATTTCGGGACCGGTGGTTCAGGGTTGAGCGTCAATTCATGGGTGGCACCATTTCAGGGAGACTTTAACGGAGGCTTGGTTTTTAAACTGGGCAATTGATCAATACAATGATTGAGACCTGCCAGGTTTTTCTGTTTAATTTCTTGTCAGATTATTAAACCCGGTGGGAATTTAGTAACGAAACCTGGCAGGTCTTTTTAAACCAGGCCCATAATACAATAATTGAGACCTGCCAGGTTTTTCTGTTTAATTTCTTGTCAGATTATTAAACCCGGTGGGAATTTAGTAA
>NIVA01000131.1 GCA_002254335.1 Bacteroidetes bacterium 4572_114
AACAGCAATTGAAGTTGAAGGTTGGCCAACACTTGGTTTCGACCTTCCGATGACTGCTGGTTGGTCGCTAATGCCTGTATGGTCTTATGATGTTATCTATTCTGCTGATCTCTTCGCTGATCTGATTAGTGAAGGAAAATTGATTGCAGTATTTAGTGTAGATTACTCAGGTATGATCTGGCCTGCTTATGGCATCAATACACTTGAGTTCATTGTTCCTGGTGCTGCATATCTTGTTGCATTGACAGAAGGGGCTACCTTAAGCTTTGATGTTGATCCAGCCGATGCCATGGCTGCATCTTTTGTACCATATCCTGCAAATGTAACTTCATGGAATGATGTTACAATGACCGGCGACCAGCACAACATTGCAATCACTGCTTCAGCCCTGTCAGGCCTGCAAGTTGGTGATGTAATCGGTGCATTCAACCAATATGGCGCAATTGCCGGTATGGTTGAGGTTACAAACCTGAAGCAAAATACTGCTATCAGGGTATATGGTGATAACTTTGCTACCCAGAAAACCGATGGGTTTATCAGTGGCGATGTTATGACTTTCAAAGTATATCGCGATGGTGAAATTATTGATGTTGCTGCAACCTTTGATGCAAACATGCCAAATACAAATGTATTTACAAAAGAAGGCCTGTCAGCTATCACTGAGCTTAAAGCCGGTGTTACATCAATCACTGATCCGACAACTAACATGAGCGTTAACCTGTACCCGAACCCGGCTACCGATCTTGTAAACATCCAAACCAACTTCGAGATCAGTAATCTCAAAGTGGTCAACTATGTTGGACAAGTAGTATTCGATCGCGATACAGACCAAATGACTTATCAAATCAATACTGGTAATTTCGGCTCCGGAATGTACTTCGTACAAATCGAAAGTGCTGACGGTACTGTTATAACCAAAAGGCTTACTGTTAATTAGCAGTAACGCTAAATGAAAAAAAAAGGGGTCCGGTTTCGGATCCCTTTTTTTTATGCGTTATAAATTGTATCCCAGAAAATCTTCTTTTGTAATTAATGCTAATTTTGCACCTTTAATATATGGGAGTAGGATCAGCTATGAAAAAGGGATACATTATTGTCGTTTTAATATTGTTTGGCTTGAATTGTTTTGCACAGGATGGATTCCATTTAATTCAGTCAGGTCGCGATAGTATTTATCAGAAATACCGTGGGCATAAAGATACTATGGTTATCAGGACATGGTTAAATGTTGTTACGTCAAATAACTACCTGGAACAATTACTCTCCTACGATTCGATGTTGATTGCCAATTATAAAAATGCAGGGTTGCAACTTACAACCGATATATCTGCTTTACGAAGTGATTTTAAATCATTGTCAGCAAATTATGAGGAGTTAAAAAACAAAAGCCTTACGCAAAATATTGATGCCCGCACACGAGGGAATTATTTTATCATTGCCCTAGTTGTTGCTGTTGTATGCCTGGTTTTACTAATCATAGTGTGGGCTCGGTTTATTAAGCAAGGAAGGCAGATCGGTGACCTTAATGATCAAATAAAGGATTACCATACTAAACTATACAATGCAAATATTAGGATAGGACAGTTTGAACAAAATGAATTGAAGTTGGCAAGCGAAATAAACAATCAGAAAACAAATTGTGAAGAGCAATTATTATCCCTGCAAAAGGAAAAAGAAAATGCAGAAGACGACAGGCAAATGATGGCAAACCAAATTTCAGAAGTTAAAAGGGCTTATGATTTGGAAGTGCAAAAAAGAGAGGGCCTTGAAGTTAAATTGGCTCTGGCCGCTGAAAATGCCGACATTGTTGAGGAATCAAAAACTATATTACTAAAAGCAAATGAGATGGCCATACAGCTAAAGGAGGGCAAACAACAGAATATATTGCTTGAGGCCGAGCTTGAAAATGTTAACAAACGGTTACAAGCTGAAGTTGGATCCAGGATGAAGATTGAAGAAGAACTAAGCTCTTTATTGAATAAAATAAAAACAGAATTTAATAATTAATAAATCATTTTACATCCTTTAATGAATAAAAAAATGGAAGAGAACAATAAACCCACACAAGGCCGTACAAAGGAATTACTGGACGAAGTGAAACGTCAGTTTGAGATTGAATCAGAAAAAATCAAACAACTAAAGTCGGATGTTTACCGTGACAAAGATTTTACGGTAGGTAAATTTTATGCCTACATGGGGCCTAATTATTACCTGGACCGTAAAGCTTTAGTGTTTAACATTTTTATTGCCCCGTCCGGTGATAGTGCCGATTTTTATAAAAAGGAGGCCGTAAAACATTTCCCCGATCTCGAAAATGTTGAAACACCATTTGTGGTTGACCTCTTTGCCGAAACATTGATCAGGATACTAAAAATGGATATCGACCTTTACATCAATAAATACTCTATTTCGGGCGATGGCGAAGATTATGTAATTGCCGTAGAATATCTCGACAAAGAAATTGCCATTGATGCGGTGGACTTACTTCGCGATTGGTTTAGGGCAATTTCGGAAGACCGCGATTTTAATTTCGCTGATGAATTTATCAAACTTCAGGAAGATTTTGACAAGACGCTTTTTGGCGGGCCGACAATATACTCGCTCATAGAAGCCGGTTTGAAAAGGGATATCCCGGTGTTTTATCTTTTCGAGGAGAACCAGTTTCAATGGGGCTATGGCAAAAAACAATTAAGGGGGCGTTCAACCACTTTTGATACCGATGGGATTAAAGACACCGAGTTTACCATGTACAAAGATATGGTGGGCGATTTCCTGATGATGTGCGGCCTCCCTACACCGATAGGAAAAAATTGTTACAAAGAACAAGAGATTGTGGACGAAGCCTTGAAACTTGGTTTCCCTGTTGTGGTTAAGCCTGTTGCCGGGCACAAGGGCCAGGGCGTTGTTACCGGGATTGAAACCGAAAAGGATGTCCGTAAGGCTTTCAACGATATCATTGAAATGTCGGAGGCTGAGGGTGTTAATTTCGAAGGTGTCATTGTACAGCAGATGATTTATGGTACCGATCACAGGCTGCTATCGGTGGGTGGAAAGTTTGCCGCTGCACTCGAAAGGGTGCCTGCGTTTGTTGATGGGAACGGCACAGATACTATCGAAGAATTGATAAAGGTAGAAAATGATAAGGAGATCAGGTTGGACAACGCCCGTTCGCCACTCGCAAAAATCAAGATCGATGATGATTTGACCGATTACCTTTCCTTGCAGGGGTTAACGCTTCAGTCGGTGCCTGATGATGGTACGAAGGTTATCCTGCGCAGGGTGGCCAATATTTCGGCCGGTGGTGTTTCCATAAATGTAACTGATAAAATCCATCCCGAAAATATTCAGATGGTCGAAGATATAGCCGGATATTTTAAGGTAAACTGCCTGGGGATAGATGTTCTTTCTGCCGACATTTCCAAATCCTGGAGGGAAGGAAATTTTGGGATCATCGAGATCAATTCGGGCCCGGGTGTTTTTATGCACCTCGCCCCTGCTTATGGCGGATCTATCGACGTTCCCGGCCTAATCATGGCATCACACTTTGGCGCGCCCGAAAAATCGAGGGTACCTATTATTGCAGGTGCAAATATATCCACTGAACTGGCAGCCAACATCAATGGAAAACTACATGAACTAAAACCTGATATCTATTTTGCTAGCCTAACTGATGAGGGCATACATTTTAACGGTAGGTTTTTCCATAATAATCCTGATCATGATCAAAATGTGAAGATTATCCTGAGAAACCCAAAACTGGATATCGCCCTGTTTAGCCATAGCACAGATGATATTTATGATTTCGGTTTGCTTCACCGCGGTGCTGACATGGTAATTCTTGATCATGCCGAACATGCACAGGAAAAAGTGTTGAAAGGGCAATTAACAGGTGATGGTGTGCTGATTGAAATATCCGACAACGAGATTAAAATAACACAGGCTGGCCAGGAACAAATAATTCCTTTGTCGGATGGGGATGATGCCGCCGTAAAAGTATCTGAGGCAGTAAGCCCGTATTTGGAGGCACTTATTGGAAAGTATGAATAGTTTGTTATTAGGCTTGACTCAAAAAATTGCTATAAAACAATAGTATCTGTACCAATTATTGTAAATATGGTACAAATAAGATAAACATGGGACAAAATGCACCATATTATGTACTTGATAAACTTCCTCCAAAAAGAGAAAAAGTTGAAACTATCAATATTCTAAGACAAGCAAATGTTGCAACCGCTGCATTAGCTGAATTAAAAGGTATTGCAATGACTATTCCTAATCAAGCAATGCTTATAAATGCAATTGTGATTCAAGAAGCAAAGGGGAGTTCTGAGATTGAAAATATTATTACTACACAAGATGATCTTTATAAAGCATTAGCTATTAATAAATCAAATATCTCTGCTGAAACAAAAGAAGTTGTTGATTATCGGAAAGCTATATTTCATGGATTTAATATTACTGAGGAACAAGGTTTTTTAAGAGTAAATGATATTATTAGTATTCAACAGGAATTGGTTAATAACACTGCTGGAATAAGAAGCACTCCCGGAACAGTCCTGAAGAATGATAAAACAGGTGAAATTGTTTACACTCCTCCGCAAGATAAACAAGAGATATTAGATTTTCTTTCAAATTTTATAATACATTACAATCAAAATGAGTCTGATTTATCTCCATTGATAAATCTTGCCATACTTCATTATCAATTTGAAAGTATCCACCCATTTTACGATGGAAATGGAAGAACCGGGAGGATTCTAAATATTTTGTACCTGATTCTGAATAAATTAATAGATATTCCAATTTTATATCTAAGCTCATACATTATTGAAAATAAACATGACTATTATAGATTATTAAATCAAACAAACAAAACGGGTGAGTGGGAAGAATGGATATTGTTCATGTTAAAAGCTGTAGAATCAACTTCTTTACAGACCATTGACAAGATAAACATGATTAGAAAATTGCTTGGGCAAACAATTAAAAAAGTGCAGGAAAAAGCACCTAAGATTTATAAGAAGGAATTAGTTGAATTATTGTTTGAACAACCCTATTCAAAGATTGAATTTGTAGTTAATCATTTGCAAGTTGAAAGAAAGGCTGCATCAAGATATTTAAAAGAACTAGAAAGAGTAGGAGTATTGGAATCTCAGAGAGTTGGGCGGGAAACTTTATACATTAATAGTGAACTGATAGAAATACTAAAAGGTTGATACACTAAGCTTAAAAAATAAAAATCATGAAAAATATCATTTTCGTTTTTTTGCTGGTGTTCAGCAGTAACATGTTTGCACAGGAGTTGAACAAAGTTATTATCGACCCACAACTTGAAAAGGAAGTGTTGATAGGAAAGTGCAACCGCGATGGCTTAAAATCCGATGTTTTTGCTGAGTATTACAACGAAGGTTACAATAATTATGTACCTGATGCGAACACCCTCAAGCAGTTGAAAAAGAGAAAGAAAAAGAAAGGCATCAGTATAGTTATAGTTATGGGGTCATGGTGTGGGGACAGTGAAGAGCAGGTGCCGAAGTTTTATAAAATTTTAGACCAGATTGGTTTCAAAGAATCTAAAGTCGAATTAATCAGCGTCGATGGGGCCAAGACTGCCGGCGATGAAGACATTTCAGGGCTTAATATACAACGTGTCCCAACATTTTTTTTCTACAAGGACGGTCGGGAGATCGGCAAAATTGTGGAAACCCCAACCAGTTCCCTGGAAAAAGATATGCTGCTTATTGTAAGCTTGAATTAGTTGTCATTTGTGGTAAGTAATGGT
>NIVA01000132.1 GCA_002254335.1 Bacteroidetes bacterium 4572_114
AATGGTTTCAAACTTCTTTTAAAAACAGGGTTGCTTCAAATTATTTTCCCTGAAATGGCAGTACTACAAGGGGCAGAATTTAAAGAAGGCAAAGGGCATAAGGATAATTTTTACCATACACTGATAGTACTCGATAATATTTCGGTAAAATCAGATAACCTTTGGTTGCGCTGGGCCGCGATTGTTCACGATATTGCCAAACCGTTAACAAAAAAATGGGTTGAAGGTACAGGCTGGACTTTTCACGGGCACGAATTTCTGGGGTCAAAAATGGTCCCAAGAATTTTTAAGCGGCTTAAACTCCCCATGGGCGACAACATGAAATACGTACAAAAATTAGTGGCCATGCACCTTAGGCCAATTGTGCTTTCGCAGGATATTGTTACAGCATCGGCAATACGCCGGCTGCTATTTGACGCTGGTGATGATATCGATGACCTGATGACCTTGTGTGAGGCAGATATGTCATCGAAAATCCCGGAAAAAATCAGGAAGTACAAAAAGAATTTTGAGGTAGTAAGGCAAAAGCTTGTGGAAATAGAGGAGGAAGACCGTATAAGGAATTGGCAGCCCCCAATTTCCGGTGAGGTTATTATGGAAGCCTTTAACATACCGCCATGCAGGGAGGTCGGCATAATTAAAACAGCAATCAGGGAGGCCATACTTGACGGGGAAATAAAAAATAATTTTGAAGATGCTTTTGCCCTCATGCTCAGGCAAGGAAAAAAAATTGGCCTTAAAACTGGAGGATAGCTGTCAGACAGTTTTAACTAAAAACCAAATACCCAATATTTTAACTTCAGTGTGTAATTTGAAGGATAACTGTCTGACAGTTTTTTAGACCGGACTAAATAATAATTTCAAAATTTGTATAATTCACAATTTAACTATTTTTGCTACATAATTAATTTCTTAATAATTGAAAAAACATAAAAAAAATGAAGGTTTATAAATTTAGGTTATTGACTGAGGAGCAGGATGGTTTCATCAGGGAGATAGAAGTAAAGTCGGATCAAACTTTTAAAGACCTGCATGAATTTATTGTTAAAACCTTTAAGTTTAAAAGCAAGGAGTTGGCATCTTTTTATATTGCAAACGAAAATTGGGAAAAACTTATCGAGATCACACTGCTTGATATGTCGGGTGAGGTTGATAACGGACTCAAGACAGACGATCAGGTGCAAACAATTTTTATCATGGCCGAAACCATTCTCGACAGGTTTCTTGATGAGGTTGGGCAAAAGATGATTTATGAATACGACTTCCTGCAAATGCAAACATTTCAACTCGAGCTTATCAGTATTTCTGATGGCGGCAAAAAATCAATTTATCCAAAGGTTACCTACAGCAGGGGCAAGCTTGACAAACAAGAGGGCCTTGTGGTTGAAAAAGATTCGGAAAAGCTTAAGGCAGAATTGTTGCATGAGTTTAATTCCATATTGAAAGATGACGATGACGACGATGATGATTATTTTGGTGATGACGATTATTAAATTATCAAATAGTGTCCCGTCCTATATCGCACATTCATCAAAAACGGAGAAATTCAAAATTCGAGTATTAGGATTTTGAGTTTTGTCCCGAAAGCTTTCGGGATTGAGTTTTGGATTTATATATTTGTTCTTCAGCAACAAAAACCATCTACTTGATGGATAAACACTAATTATTCATGCCTTCCCACCGCCAAAATTATGTTTCGACCCTTATAGTGCTTCCCGGGCCAACAGCTATCGGCAAAACCACTACGGCAATTAAACTGGCCCAACATTTTCAAACTGAGATTATTTCGGCAGATTCGCGGCAATTTTACCGTGAACTTAAAATTGGAACGGCAGCCCCAACACCAATCGAACTGGCCGCTGCAAAACATCACTTCATTGGCAACCTGTCCATAAAAGACTACTACAATGTTTCGCGTTACGAAAAAGAGGTGTTGCAACTACTAGATAAATTATTCAAATATTATCCTGTTGTAGTTATGACCGGAGGGTCAGGCCTATACATCAATGCAGTTTGTAAGGGTATAGACGAACTTCCCGACCCGGATGAAAAACTCCGAAAAACCATTAAAGATTGGTATGCAAAACACGGGATAGAATTTCTGCAGGCAAAGCTTAAAGAGGTTGATCCTGAATATTACGAAATTGTTGACCGGAAAAACCCCAAAAGGATAATGCGTGCGCTGGAAGTATGTATCGCCACGGGGACAACTTTTACTTCCCTACGAAAAAACCAGGCAAAGCCCAGGGATTTCAATATCATAAAAATAGGGCTTAACAGGCCCCGGGCAGAACTTTTTGAAAATATTGGCCACCGTACTGATCAAATGATTTCGGACGGATTGGTTGAAGAAGTTAAAGGACTTGCAGGATATCGAAACCATAATGCTCTGAACACAGTAGGCTATAAAGAAATTTTTGAATTCCTTGACGGGAAAATTACACTTGACCGGGCAATTGAAAACATTAAAACAAATACCAGGCGATATGCCAAGCGGCAACTAACATGGTTCGGGCATGATAAAGAAATTACCTGGTTTATGCCTGAAGATATTGAGCAGGTTATTTTGTTTGTTGAATCGAAAATCCACAGGCCCCCATTTTCCTGATTGGCGAAGGGCCTGGTTATGATGAAGATAAAACAGGTGATAAAAAAATATCGCGAACTAATTGATGCGGATCATTATTGCAAACATTATTGAGCCTGGTCTAAAAAGTCAAGGTTTGAATATATTTACAAACCGCTGCAAATATTACATCTGACAACCAGTCTGTTAAAAATTCAAGCCCTGACTTAAGTTTATTACTTCGGATTATTTCATAAAAATCAGGCATACAACAAATTGCGTTTACCCTAAAATAAAATACCCGCCTAAACTAACGTGCAGGCGGGCAAAATCGTGAGGTGTTATTTTTGTAAGATTATTTTCTGTGCATTACATAGTGAGCCGTTTGCCGTTATATAGCAGAAATATATACCGGAAACTAAGTTGTTGGGGGTGAAGGTGAGGTGGTGTTCGCCAATCTCTTTATATCCTTCGGCAAAAGATTTTACCATCCTGCCTGTATAATCATAAACATTGATGGTTATTGTGGCATCTTCATCGAGCCGGTTGCCGAGGGTGGTTTGGCCTGAAAAAGGGTTGGGGTAATTGGGGAGCAGGGCTGCAATTCCCTGTGATGGGTGTAATGATTGCTGGTTTTCTTCGGAAATTTCATCATCCTTGAACAGAAGCGACAACAGATAATCGCGGTATTGGGAATGTTGTTTTTGTGAAACCGGCTTATACTCCGGCATGTTACCGATGGGGACTGATTTGAGGCTGTCGTTGCCCATCTGTACATAAAGGTTTCCAAGGTCGATAATTGCAAAAAGGGAATCGGCAAAGGAGGGTGGGCTTTGTATCACGCTTTCGTAATGCGCAATAGCTGTTTGGTAGTTTTCAAGTTTAATATCGCATAGGTTTGAGAGGAAACCGGCAATTTTCACCAGCTCATCATTAGTTTGTTGGTTTACAATACCAGAGTAATAATTCTTTAGTAACGCATAATCATTCGTAGCACCTTGCTCAATAGAAAACAGTTCTTTGAGCGAGGCAATGGCATATTTTGAAGCGGGATAAGTTGATACAAGTTGTTGGTACCCGGTTTGGGCCTGGGTGTAATTACCCGAATCGGCCAGCGTTTGTGATGCGTAAAACATTTGCCCGTCGGTACCGGGGGCGGGGCTTTGCATTTGGAGGTCCCACACCGGAAGCCATGAATAATAGATGGTAGATGGACAGAGATCGTCCTGCGGGTTGAAATTCGTGCCCCAGTAGTTAAATTTAACATCATAAGGCGGTTCTTCATCATTAGTGTCATACATAAAAAGGCAGTTTGTTACATCATAATAAAAGGCATTCCATCTCACTTCGTACGGAAAAGCACCTTTGGAAGCGTAAACCTGATTTATGTAGTTATTACATATTTGCTGCGTTTCGTGTACATAATCTGCCTGCCTGTTACCTATGATTGAAACATTACTACCATTTAGCGATTGAATACCATAATGATTATTGGAAAATTTTATATTGTCGTGTATATCAGCACTGCTATTATAAATCAAAACTGCTGTTCCAACATTTTGAAAACCACAATAAGTAATAAGATTATTTTTAATTTCGTGTATGCCCTTTTCGCCATTACCTGAATTATGAATTTCAATACCATATTTCCGTGCATTAACTAAAGTACAATTCTTTACTGAAAATTCCTGACAATTGTCAAGCATTAAAAAATAATCCTCTGAACAATTATTCAGCATATCAACTTCAAAATTGCAATCATCCAATTCGGGCTTACCTGCATAAAAAGTTAGGCTTGAATTCATGAAATCATTATTATAAATATATGCATCAGTAAAACTATAATATTGATCTAATTCAACATCATATAAACTTGAATTCGTTAATTGGAAGACAGATGTAATAATTGAAAGATGGCCGGAGGTCATTTGAAAGTAATCCAAAAAGATGGCTGTAATTGCAGCATCAATATCAATAAACCAATTGTTAATGTAGGGCTCACCCAAAAAAGACACAAAACTCCCAATTTCAATATTCGTATTTGCCTGTATGTCTAAAAAATTGGAAGCCCCATTTCCAATGAAAGTGCAATAATCTTTGATAATAATACTACAATTACTAATTACAGTAAGTTTTGTGTTGTCATTCAGGAAATGGATCATCGATCTCTCTAAAAATGTTAGTTGGGAAATATCTTTTATTTCCATGCTTTTTGAAATTCCGATCAAACCAAGGTAACTGATATTTGAATACACTTCAGTATCGGAATGTAACAGAGTAGGGTATGTAAGTTCTGTATTGTTTTTAATATCACCAAAATCTGAACAAACCGGAGTTTCGTTTTCCAGGGTCTCATAAGCCGATCCCCATTCCCAGGCTTCTTTAATGGTAATGTAGTTATCTAAATTTACATCAGCCAAATCAAGATCAATGCCGTTATACTGAGGTTCCTCCTCAGGAGTTTGCCCTGTGAGTGAAGAAGTAAGGTGGTAATTAATTTCGCCGTGGTTGTAGGTGATGGTATTCCGCACCTCATTTTCGATAAATGTAACAGGCGGGGTTCCAGGAGCCATATCATCCGCCCGGCTTGAGCCTTCTGTTTCACCACATGCAGTAATCACAATATTCCCATCAGCTTCCAGCACGGGGGCGAAGCCTCCTGATTTAGGAAAAGAGAGAAACACAGTTTTCTTATGCGCGGCAATGCCGTTAAGCCAGCCGGCCAGGTCGGTGTCGTAGATCTTGTGGTTGTCGTAGCTGTAAAAGTAGTGGCCTGTGGCATCGCTGCCGCCAGCCAGGGCAACGGGATGGTTGGCATCGCCTCGGAGGCGAGCATCGTCGCGGTGAAGGTCTTCGACTCGACCGGCTACGGCTCTGGCACCGAAGTCATCTGCGGCCTCGACCACGTCGCCGGATTGTTTGCGACGGACGGCATACCGACCGTCGTGAACCGTGACGATTGGACACAACCAGTATCGGGCATCGCAGCAACAAGCTATCGGGACGAGTCCTTCATCAAGGGACAGAGCGGCAAGTTCGTCTACCAAGTGTGCAATGCCGACGAATCGGTCTGCTCGGATTGGGTGACCGTCGACCTCTGACCGGCTTCGGCCTTGCAAGAGGTCGTTACGACAGGCGCCACTCGACGTAGTGCCGACCATCGGTTGCGATGAGTCCTCGCCTCAGGCGTGCGTATCGACGACCTCT
>NIVA01000133.1 GCA_002254335.1 Bacteroidetes bacterium 4572_114
ATCCCCCAGGAGGACAATGCATGGGTTTCAAGGTTTGGGGAACTTCAGGGCATAAAGGGGATAGAGCCGAAAAGGCAAATTGACCTTATTCCATATATTGTGGCACAGCAGGAATATTATGAACAAGAAGAAGATAACCCATATGCCACCGGCAAAGATGGAAAGTTGAATGTAGGCATGGACGGAAAGATAGGCGTTACCAACGACCTGACCCTCGACTTCACAATCAATCCCGATTTTGGCCAGGTTGAAGCCGATCCATCAGAAGTAAACCTAACTGCTTACGAAACCTTTTTCCGGGAAAAAAGGCCCTTTTTTATTGAGGGGAACAATATTTACAATTTCCAAATAACAGGTGGCGGGAACCAGTTTTCGAGGGACAACCTGTTCTACTCACGCCGGATTGGCCGTCAACCTCATTATTACCCCGACCTGGAAGACAACGAATATGCCGATGTCCCTGCAAATTCTACCATCCTCGGGGCCTTCAAACTTAGCGGAAAAACGAAAAAGGGGTGGTCGGTGGGTATCATGGAAAGTGTTACACAGCGCGAGATGGCCGAGATTTCCTATGAGGGCGGTAAACGTAAGGAAGAGGTTGAACCTTTGACAAATTATTTTGTGGCACGGCTCGAAAAAGACATCAATAAAGGAAACACGGTTGTGGGCGGGATGTTCACCTCAACAAACCGGAAAATTGATAACCCATCTATTGACTACATCCCAAAAAATGCATACTCAGGCGGTTTCAACCTCAAACATTTTTGGAAAGATAAATCCTGGATGTTTGCCGTACGTACTGTTTTTAGTTCCATTTATGGCGATACAGTTTCCATGGTCAATTTGCAGGAATCGCCCGTAAGGTACTTTCAACGGCCAGATGCCAGTTACCTTAAGGTTGATTCAACACGCAGTTCCCTTCAAGGCCACGGTGGCAGTGTAGAAATTGGAAAAGTGGGCGAAGGCCATTGGCGTTTTGTAACATGGGTCACATGGAGGTCGCCGGGGCTTGAACTAAATGATGTGGGCTACCTGCGCAGTGCCGATGAGGTACAGCAGGTGGCATGGGCCTCTTACAGGATTTGGGAACCGTTTAGCATATTCAGGAGGATCAATTTCAACTTCAACCAATGGACAGGATGGGATTTTGGTGGCAGGAACACCTACTACGGCGGAAATGTTAACATGAATACACAGCTTAAAAACCACTGGCATTTTGGTTCCGGATTAAATATGGACGGCCCTTCTATTTCAAAATCTGACCTTAGGGGAGGCCCTTCCCTAAAATACCCGGGGGGCTGGAACTATTGGATATTCGCATCTTCCGATTCAAGAAAAAAATTCAAGGCCGAAGTAAGTTTCAGTCAGTACCAAAATTTTAACAACACAGCTACTTTTAGGAATTATGGGTTTGAATTGATTTTCAGGCCCAGCAATATCATTAAACTTTCTGTGGAACCATTCTACTCAACAAACATCTATAACCTTCAATACGTTGAGACAGCAGAATTTAATGGTGAAGATAGATATATAACGTCTTTTATCAATCAGGAAACATTTGGTTTAGAGGGAAGGATAGACCTTAACATAACCCCCGACCTGACCATTCAATATTTTGGACAGCCATTCATGTCCTCAGGTAATTACACCAAATTTAACAGGGTTACCCAAGCACAGGCAGATGATTATTATGATCGCTTTCATGTTTTTACCGATGAAGAAATTACCTACAACAGCGATGATGAGTTATACCTTGTAGATGAAAACAATGATGGTGTGACAGATTACGAGTTTGGAAACCCGAATTTTGATTTCCTGCAGTTCAGGTCAAATTTGGTATTACGTTGGGAATATGTCCCCGGTTCAACACTTTATCTTGTGTGGTCGCAGGGCAGGACTGACGTCACATCCCAGGGGGATTTCAATTTCGGCCACAACTGGGACAACCTTTTCGACATCCACCCACATGATGTGATATTGGTCAAATTCTCTTACAGGTTGGCTTTGTGATTGGGAAAGATGTCGGATGACCGGTGGTCGCGTGTCAGGTTTCAGGTGCCCGGTGTCTGATGTAAGTCCCTCACAGTTTTTGTTACTGACTGCTTATTCTGGATTTTGACCTTTCGGATTTTATCCCGCAACATTGCTTTTTCATGCGATTAATGATTGAGCTTGATCTAAAAAGGTGAAAATGCGATGAATTAGTAAAAGTTTTCCTGACCATTGCTGATCATTTAAGAGGAATCCGGTCATTTTTCTTTCTGAATAAAATGACCGTTTTTTTTGTTAAGCCATGAGTCCGGTCTAAAAAGCTGTCAGACAGTTATCTTCTATATTACACACAGAAGCTAAAATATTATATGCCTGACTTTTAATCTAAACTGTCTGACAGCTATTAACCCAAATATTTGCTTTTTAGACTAAACTCAGTCATTAGATAAAACAATTTTCAACCTAATTAAAAAAGGGGGGAATGTTCATTCATTGAGAATTATTTACTTTTACCGGAAAAATTTTTAGCCTAATGAAAAAAACTATCATTTCAGTTTTCCTAATCACTTTTTCTTTAATCTCTTTGGCCGGGAACGTAACAATTATCATTACAGAAATCCCCGCCAATACCCCTCCTGAAGACAATATTTACATTGCCGGGACCATAAATGGCTGGGCCCCGGGAAACCCTGGATACATCTTAAACGAAAACCTGCAGGGCAATCCTCAAATTAATTTGGAAGGTACCGGATCGATTGAATTCAAATTTACCCGTGGCAGTTGGGATAATGTTGAAGGCAACGAAAATGGCCAGTTTTTGCCTAACCGTTCATTTACTTTTGGTACGGCAGATACACTTGACCTGACAATTTTAAGCTGGGAGGACCTGGGCGGAAACAACCACACAGCGGCCGATAATGTAATAATCATGGATGAAGATTTTTATATGCCCCAATTTGATCGTTATCGCCGTATATGGCTTTATCTTCCGCCAAATTACGATTCTGTGGGAGATCATTTTTCTGTGCTTTACATGCACGATGGTCAGAACCTGTTTGATGCAGCTACCTCTTTTGCAGGTGAGTGGGAAGTGGATGAAACACTGAATCAGTTTTATGAAGAAGGTAAGGAAGTCCCAATTGTTGTTGGGATAGATAATGGTGGCGCTGACCGGATTGATGAATACACACCCTGGCCGCACCCGCAATATGGTGGAGGGGATGGAGATTTGTATGCGCAATTTATTGTTGAAACACTTAAGCCGTACATTGACGAACACTACAGGACCAATACCGACAGGATACATACAGGTGTCATGGGAAGTTCGCTCGGTGGATTGATCTCGCATTATATAGCCATGAAATACCAGGATGTATTTGGGCTGTCAGGTGTATTTTCACCCTCATACTGGTTTAATGATTCTGTTTATGATTTTACTTTTAACACAGGAAAACAGGATGAAATGAAGTTTTATATTATGGGCGGCACCGATGAAAGCCCAACGTTGGTCCAGGAGATGGAAATGATGGTCGATACTTTGTATGCAATTGGTATTGGTGGCGATTATATGGTAAACCTTGAAATTGTTTCCGGTGGTCAACACAACGAACAATTGTGGCGCGAAGAATTTGGCGAGGCTTATGAATGGCTGTTTCTTGAAGATCCTTACAATATTTTCAGTTACTCACCTGATATCCCGGTTTCAATGTACTACCATAACGGAAAACTCACTTTAAAGGCCAATCATAATAATCAAGGCATTGGCCCTTATCATGTTCAATTATTTGCAATTAACGGCCAATTAGTTTTAGATACTGAAATTACACGTGATGAACCAATAACACTACCAAGTGGCTTAAGCGGGATTTATATAGCAAGGATCGGCGACGAAACATATGTTTCAGGGCAGAAAGTATTTATTCCGGGGCGGTAGGTTAGAAGAAAGAATGTGGAAGTTAGAAGGTGGAGGTTGGCACAGAGTTGAAAACCGACAGATCAATTTGCCCTGGTAAGCCCAAAACATCCAAAAGCAGTTTTCACTTTTCAAATGTTACAACCTCAAAATCATCAAAGTAGGTTACAGCGTCTGCTTTTGTCCAGAGGCCGGTTTTGCCGGGATTTGAAAATGAACTGTCGGATGTTTTTAACTTTAGTTCGCCATCAAAATAGCAATTTATCTCATCGCCTTCCATCGTAATCTTTAATGTGTACCACTTTCCGGTGTTTATCTCCATATTAACACTTTTAAGCTGCTTGCGGTTTCCGTTTATCACTTTATAAACACGGTAATTATTTTCCAACGGATTTGCCCTGGCAATGTAATAATTATCGGCATCCTGATAACGCCACACAGGCCCGCCACCCTGGTCTTCACTTCCTTCAACGCCTTTAAACTTTACCGTAATTTCTACATCCGTGCAACTCAAATCATCATAAACAATAACATCAAAGTGGTAACCGTAATTCTCTTTTGAAACCTGTGCCAATATTTTGTTGCCTTCAACATCAAGGATTTCCCAGTGGCCTAATCCCCCTTTACCGGTAAAATAGTTTGACCAGCCTGAAGGGGTTTTGCCAGCCTCATAGTTGTCGAAAGTGAAAGCTGTTTCGGTGGGTGGCACCGGGCTAACTGCCAAAACTTCATTGGGCTTGTTTGTCTCTTTTGCTTTGGTGTCCTGCGTTGTTGCCTGGTTGCAACTCATGAGCAAAACGATTGTGATGGCGATGATACTTAGTTTTTTCATAATTCTATAATTGTATTGGCATTTCTTCACTATAGGAAATATAACCGCCATCTTCTTCGTATGAAAATAGTGCTGTCAATTTCATCTTTGTTCTCATTTTCCGGTAATGTATTACGAAACTATTTTCTACAAAAGTATCCCTTTTCGCGCGTATCGCAAAATTTAGCCGTTTCTGTTTTTTAATACTCTAAAAAATACTTCACAAATTTGTTTTCTGATCTCTTTATTTGTTCCACAGTCCCGGTTTCTTCAATCTTCCCTTCGTTTAACACCACAATTTGGTCTGCTATTGCAAACGCTTCTTTATGGTCGTGGGTAACATAAACAAGTGTGGGGCCGAAATTTTGTTTCAGGTTTTTGATGTGTTCCAATATTTTTCGTTTCAGCTTTACATCCAGGTTGGCAAGGGGTTCGTCCATTAGTAAAATTTTCGGCTTCAGTACCAACGAGCGTGAAATTGCTACTAATTGCTTTTGCCCCCCCGACAATTGATGCGGATATTTTTCGGCCTCTGATTGCAAACCAAAAAAACCGAGCATTTTAAATACAGTATCTTTTATGTTTTCTTCCTTTCGCTCTGTCAATCCGAAAGCAATATTTTTATAAACTGTAAAATGTGGCCAAAGTGCCAAATCCTGAAAAATGAAACCTATATCCCGTTGGTGGGGCGCGACAATGATTTGCTGTCCATCGGTAACAGCTTTATCCCCAATGAAAATTTGTCCGTTTTCAGGGATTTCCAGGCCGGCGATAAGGCGCAATATGGTAGTCTTTCCGCTTCCCGAACCACCTAACAAACAAGTTAACCGGTTGGCTTCAATGTTTAAAGTTAAATGGTGGAGCACCGGCATGGCCCCATAGGAGTGCGCTATTTTGTTAAGTTTAATTATCGACATTCACATATTTGTTAAGAAGTGGTTTTGTTATAAAATACAAGCCCGAAATTATTAATAACGTAATGGAGAACACACAGCGTGGGCATAATTAAAGGGATTAGGATTTTCAGCAGCCGTCTGAAAAATGTAACACCCTCAATTTGTGCAACCTCATCCAATGAATTTGGGATTTGCCTGATGGCATTGCCAATTAATTTGGCTGAGATAAAAGAAAACTTGCCAACATAACCAATTAATATAATGGCATAGCCCGAATATATAAAATCGAGGATTGGGTGATTATAAAATTTTATCAAACTAATCCCAAAAATGGTTGATGGGATTGCGAAAACGATAAGAAGCAACCAATCGAATGATTTGGTTTTTCGGGTGTTGTTACTGCCCCAGGCTGGATATGCGGCAACAAAACCAACAAAAACAATAATCAGTGCACCCAAAAATGCCAGCCCAACTGAATTACCAAAAGTAGGTATCAATAATTCAACAGCCTGAATAAATTTACTTGTGCCATCTTTAAAGGATTGAATTAAAAGAACAACAAAAGGCAGTACAACGGAAATAAAAAACCATCCGGACAGAAAAACCAGGCTTAACCGATTTTTGTTCTTTAGGTTGTAAAATTTGCTGCCCGACCCCTTTACGCTAAGTGACAAGAATGGTGCCCCGGTAATGTGTTTTCTTTCGGCAAATAGCAGTAAAATACAAATCGAAATTAATATAACGGATTGTAAAATTGCCAATGAGTGATTGTAAAATGCAGAGAATTGTGTAAAGATTTCAGTGGTAAAAACCTTTACCCCGAAAAATGCCGGGACTGAAAACTCGGAAATACTAAAGATAAAAACAAGCACGAAAGAGCTGATTAAAGCTGGTTTAATAAGGGGCAACGTAATTTTCAATACCACCCTTCTGAAGTTTGTAATTACAAAACCTGTTTCCTCTAATTGCGTATTGATATTTGATAAAGCACTGCCAATAATGAGCATCGACAATGGCGTGAAAATGGAAACCAATACCAATATTACACCTATATAAGAAGATATGAATTCCGTGTTATTGAAGATGAGGTAGAAAAAATCCTTCCATGCAACCGCCAGGATATAGGGCGAAATAAATAATGGGACCAACAATGCAATTTTAAAAAAATTACGAAACGGCACATAAGTTTTATACAGAAAAAAGCCAAACACGGCACCAAAAAATGTTGACAACAAAGCTATGGAAAAAGCTATGATACAGCTTTTGGCAAGGAGAAGAAACGTGCCGTGGTCTAATAAAGCCAGGTTTTGGATTAATGAACCGTCGGCAAAAAGGGCCATCCCCAGTGTGTAAACAACCGGGACTACTATAAAGAAAACAAACGACACATATACTGCTGTGTACAGAGGATATTTTATTCTGTCCATTCTTTTAGGTAACCTTGAATATCTTCCAGTTTTTGTGCTGCACTGTCATAACTAATCTTCATGGGGACGATGGCATCCAACGAGGGGATATTTTGCGGTGTCGCCACCCCATTGTGCAAAGGCATCTGTGCGCAGGATATTGCCAATTTGGCTTCGGTTTCGCTGCTTAAAAGATAATCCATCAGTTTTTTGCCGTTCCCCGGATTTGGGGAATTCTTTATCAGGTTAACCGTATTGGGCATTATCAAACTGCCAATCCCATCCTGGTCCAAAAAAACAATATCAACATTTGCCCCTTCCTTCATGGCTTCAAAAGCATCATCGGTATCGGTGAGGCCGCAGGCAATTTCGCCCTGCATGACCCGCTTTTTAACGTCCCCGTTGCTGGTGGCAATTACCACATCATTATTTTTTAAATCTGTAAGAAACTGTTTTGCTTTTTCATCGCCAACGGCAGTAAACAAAGCTGCCAACGCCGGTGGATTTTGTCTCTTCAGTGTCGTAAACAACCTTTACAGTAATGCCTGAGCTACTTTCAAAATCTTTTAAAACGGGTTCCGAAAATATTTGATCAACACTTGTATAAACAACAACCTGATTGGCATTGTCCCCACAACTTGCAATTATTAATATTGAACAAATTAAAAGTATAAGGTTTTTCATAAAAATATTTTTGAGTCCGGTCTAAAAAGCAAAATTAAGCCGCTAATGCGCTAATATACTTTTCTAATTACCTTGTAATCATGCGTTTAAAAATAATAAAATTTCGCTAATTATCAAAAACTTCGTTTTTAGACCGGACTCATTTTTACAATTAATGATGCACGGACAGGATTACAACCGAAACCTATTGTTGTAATAATTGCCCCATCTCCTCCATTTCGAAACCATCGATACATTTCCGTTCAATATCGAAGTTTATCCCCACAATATAAAAAATTGAATGAAAGTATTTTTCCTTGCTATCTGCGATGGTGTAAGAAATACCTTTAAACAACACATCTATCAGCTCAATAAACCTTTCAACCCTATTATTTTTCAGCGAATGCATAATATCTACCAACAAGGTGCTTGCTTTGTCCACATGGCCGTCGTTAAGTTCGGCCAGGAGGTGCATCGTAAATGAGCGTTCCACTTCATCATTGGGAAAATCAAGCAACAGTGTCGATTCTAACGGGTTGACCTGCTTTACCGTTAAATAGCCGGTTTGAAATAAAAGCGGTATTAACGAAATATTTGTTATTTCATATTTTTCAAGTTCATTTTCAAAAATTATTTTCTTCTCAATATCAAAGGCCGTATATCTTTTTTCTTTAATGAGCTTCATCAAAAAGGTGGGTGTCCCGGTACTAAACCAGTAATCTTTAAAAGCCCTTTTATAGAAAAAGTTAAGGATGGAAAACGGATTATATACAAAGTTCACCCCGTCCCATGAGTAACCATTGTACCAGCGTTTTATGTGAGGAAGGATGTCAGGAAAATAATCGGCATAGT
>NIVA01000014.1 GCA_002254335.1 Bacteroidetes bacterium 4572_114
TATTTTTTTCGTGATAACCTATATGCTTTCATCAAACAAATATTCCCTGGTCAATTCGGTTCAATTCATTAACAACCATCTCTTTCCCGTACGAATCTTTTAATAATTCTATTGGTTTCATATTCCCCAGGGCAAATACAGGTGTATTTAACCACAAATAAAACTGGTCAAACGAATCAAATACTTCCTTCCCAAGATTTGTAACTTCGGCCAGCTCAATAATTTTTTCGGAATGAACAGATTTAAAAAGATGGTTTTCTTCGTTTTTATATCGCTGCAAAGATTTAGTTGATAAATTTAAAAATGTAGCCCAATCCTTTTCCGTAAAAGGTGTAATCTCTTTTATGTGTTTAAATAGGGAGTAAGGTATCCCATCCCGGATTGAATGAACAATTAACATTCTATTATTAAAAAAATCTGCGTAAGTCAGATCTCTTTTGGCCAGCCTAAGTTTCCTTTTACGTTCTATTTTTTGAACATAAACCCTGAACGCCTTATCAATTTCCGAATCCCGCTTTTCTTTAATTGTAATCATAATAAAAAGATATTTGTCTGCAAAAGTACGATAAATGTCCACAATAATCTGGAAAAAAACTTCAATGATTAATTTTACTATTTTTGTAAATAAATATTATGAATACATTTACAATAGAGCAAATCAGACAAAATGCCGATTTGTTATTTTCGGATTTGGGAAACGAACCTGTGTTATTGAAAAAGGGGAGCAATCAAATGGTTTCTTTCAAGGAATTTGATGAAAAATGGGGCGGATTTATGCAGGATGTGCAGTTAGCAGACAACTGGCGAGATGATTATATTTATGATAAAATTGAGAAGTACCAATGAAAGTATTGCTTGGTACCAACATAGTTTTAGACTATGTCCTCGAATGCCACCAATTTTCATAAAATGCACGAATTGTTAGTAGAAGCATTAGTTAAACCAAACGTCAAAAACGAATCAAAATACATTTTTTGATTTGCTTTATATCCTGCGCTTCCAGTTTATAAAAATATATTCCCGAACTAACGTCCTGCCCATTTGTATTTCTTCCATCCCAGTAAAGGTTATGTGTGCCTGATTGAAAAACAGCATCGGCCAGGGTTTTTACTTTCTGTCCCTTAATATCATAGATTGTAATATTTACTTTAGTTGATTTCTGTAAGTTAAATGAGATATTTGTTGGCCCGGCCACGGGGTTGAAAGGGTTGGGGATATTTTGGTTTAACCCGTAAATTGTATTTGTAATATTTGTCGGTTTATTTAGCCCAACCGGGAGCCCGTCAAAAACCGTCTCAGAATAATATACGGTAACCTCACCTGAATTTTGTTGTGATTTAATTTGCAGGAAATAATAGTCATTTGGGGTGGGTATTGTTTGCGAAATATCGTAATCCACCCACTTGTCCCAGCTAATTAAACTTACATTATCGAACCACGAATATGCTGTGCCGGAATTAGGCACGCCACTATTTAACCGAATATCAAAATAATTTGTCCCATTTGGGACGGTCAACTTTTGATGATAAAAAACCCAGGGTGTGTCACCATTTACCAATGTGCCAACATTTTCCTGGCCGAGGAGAAAATAACCTTCGATATCTTCATAATATTGAACTTCAATTGTAACATTTGCGCCATTAAGGGTTTTTATATAACCACACAGAGAGTAACCTGTAGTATCCGTACGGCAGATTAACATTTTTTCAAAATCTGTTACAATATTATACGGCGAATTATAATCTCTTATATGTTGGATGGAGCGGTCGCCATCATAAGCAACCGTATCGCAATAATTTTCATCGTCGCTGTTCAAATCCCACAAAGTACAGCCTTCATCCTCCATGTTGCCGAACCAAATTATTTCCCTTCCTAACCTATATTCGTATTGGCCGGCGGGTTGAATATCGCAAATATAAGAAATGCTGCCAACTTTATCAATAGGAAATGCAGCAGTTTCCCAGCTACTGTTTTCTTCAATCAGCGGAAGTTCAGCAATATAATCTATTTCATAAGTATTCATGCTCAAAGTATCCATAATAACTTTAGCAATAACATCCTCCCTGTCAACATTAAGATATGTATTTAAATACTTTGAGCGTTGGGCCAAATCATCCAATATATGCAGCCCTAAACCTCCTTCGGCCCTTTGTGGGATATAATCATCGATATAAACCGGGGTGAGGGTAAATTCATAAAATCCTGTTTCGTCAACTTTTGCATTTAAGATGAAGGTGGGGAAGGTTTCGGGATAATCGAGTTCGAAGACGAAATTCCCTAATGAATGGGCGATTAATTTACCGTTATAGAGTTCCACACCATGAGTGACATGAGGATGATGGCAAATCACCAAATCTGCTCCGTTGTCGATGGCATATTGCCTGATTTCCCTATCCCTCATATTGGGTGCATCTGCCGGGGGAAAATTATCATCTCTGTAAATCTCAGAAAAAGGCTTGGTTGAATCATCATCCTTTACTGGTATTAATGAGTATTCACTGCCGGTGTGCCACTCCATCACCACCAAATCAGAAACTTCTGAAACATCCAAAATTTGTTTTTTTATGTCGTATTTTGTAAGGTTGGCAAAGCCGGGTTTATTGTAGCCGGCATTAAGATATGGCTGATAATTATTATATTGACCAGTCCGGTCGGATGATGCAAGAAAGGCAAAAGTTACCCCTGACTTTGAAAAAAAAGCAGGTAGGTAGGCTTCATAGGAGGTTGCCCCGGCACCTGGGTGGATAATATTATTTTCTTCTAAAACGGATTGTGTTTCCTGCATCCCTGGCAACATATAATCCATTATATGATTATTGGCAAGTGTAACTATATCTATCCCGGCATAAACCAAACCCTGGACATTTGCCGGCGAGCCTTTAAAATAATATGGTTTTGTTGGGTGGTGCCCCCAATGGGTTGTTAAAACACATTCGAGGTTAGCAACTGTGATATCGGCAGAATCTCCGAGAAATGGCTTAGTTGGCTCAAATATGGCTTCGACCCCCTGGGTGGGGATAATCCCGCCCGGATACTCGTATTTGCGGGCCAGCATTATATCGCCAACAAAATTTATGGTAACCGGAAAAGAGCTGTGCCCCGGGTCAACACTAATGCTGCAGCTTGCCCGCCCCCACATATCTGTGGCATCTACAACCCTGAGCAAAACCGTGTAGGGATGATTGTCGCTAATTAGAAATGTATGCTGGGGGTTTTGTTCTGTGCTTGTTGAACCATCTCCAAAATCCCAGTAAAAATCATGTTCATCGCTGTCGGGGTCTATAACTTCGCTATAAAATTGAACATCAACACTTTTTTCGCCCCGGCCCTTATATGTTTTCCCAATAGAATAATCAATTGATACTTCGGGGATACAGGGCAAATCTTCTGTTATATCTGCAATATAATCAAAATAAACCACTCCTTGCGATGTACCGTCTTTATCATTGACATAAACTATACTGGTAATTTCGGGCAGGTAACCAAAATAAGCGAGCCAATCACCAGCAACTGGAAGTTGATAATTGTTCCATTGGCCTGAAGGAAAATTCCCCTGGTAAACAGTAACCCATTCTTCGATATTCAACTCTTCCGATCCTGCAAAAGAGTAAAAAAGCACATTTTCGGAATCCATTATCCCGAACCCCTGAATTTCGGCCCTCGACTGGATGTATGCCGAAACCTGCCAAACATCGCCCGAATCCACAGCTGTGGGTTGTATGTTTTGAAGTTTCCAGGTGTTCCCATACAGTTTTAGCGACAAGGGTGAATTTTGATAAGTGATTTCGGAGTTGAGTTCCCAATCAAAAGGGTCTTCATCTTCGCCCGGGTAAGATTCCAGGCTTACTGCACCGCTATCAAAATCTTCGATAACAGTTGCCTTGTGATTATCAGGCACAAACTGGTTCCCGGAGCTTTCCAGCCCGGAGGTCAACAATTTGAGCGGCACAATAATAATTGCCAGGAAAATTAATATCTCTATTTTATTCATTTATTGAACGTTGTAAAGCCTTGAATTACTGATTTTAGTTTCATTATAGGTCGAATACAATTTCTACAAAGTTAAGGATAATTTATCTTTCCGGTTACCAAAGCCATAATCCTGTTGATCAACGCGAAACAACATGTTTCTCAGCATGGTAAGATGAACGGACAAGTGGGTTGCTTTCAACAAAGCGGAAACCTTTTTCCAACCCGATCTTCTTCCATTTCTCAAAAATATCGGGATGAACGTATTCTTCAACCTGGAGATTTTTTCGGGTGGGCTGAAGGTACTGGCCGATGGTCATCACCTGGCAACCTGTGGCCAAAAGATCATCCATGGTTTCGAACACTTCCTTTTCGGTTTCGCCCAGTCCGGCCATAATCCCTGATTTAGCGGTAATTTGCGAACCTGCAATTTGCCTGATCACCTGTAAACTCCTGTCGTATTGTGCTGCACTTCTCACCTGTGGTGTCAGGCGGCGTACGGTTTCCAGGTTATGTGAAATCACTTCGGGCCTGGCATCTATCACTTGTTGAATTAACTCATGACTGCCCTGGAAATCCGGAATAAGGGCCTCAATAGTTGTGTTAGGGTTTACTTTTTTTATCTGCCGGATTGTTTCAGCCCAGTGGCCGGACCCGCCGTCAGCCAGGTCATCGCGGTCAACCGAGGTAATTACGCAATGCTTTAGTTTCATCAGCTTAACCGATTCGGCAAGATTTTTTGGTTCATCCTGATCTGCTGCTCCCGGCTGACCGGTTTTTGTGGCGCAAAATTTACAGGAACGGGTACAAATATCCCCCAGGATCATAAATGTGGCAGTGCCCAAGCTCCAACATTCGGCCATGTTGGGGCATTTTCCGCTGGTGCAAATGGTGTGTAGCTTATGGCGGTTTACAATATCTTTCACCTTGACGTACTCCTTGCCAATGGGGATTTTTATCTTTAACCAACCTGGTTTTCGTTTTATTTTTTCAGGCATGTAATTTTGGTATCTGTTTTTTGCAAAAATAGCAAATCATCCCAACGACATATTTGGCGATGAAAATTCATGGAGTATTAGAAATGTCATAAACTATTATTTTGCGTACAAAATGCTTAAGAAGATGTTCGACAGCATTTAGATGTTTTGGGTTTTTAAGGTAATTATGATAAGCCTGCTCATCCGAAAAGGTAATTATAACTGCTACATCAAAACTATCATCAACCACAGGGCGATCGCTTGGGACAGAAGTACCTACAACAACATTTAATACACCCGGAATATCGGAAAACGATTTTGAAGCATCGGTGATTCGTTTGATGGTGGATTGATCGCCCGGTTCATTAAGCCAAAACAACGCTATGTGGTGAACAATTGATCCTTGCTGAACAACACTTTTATTTGTAGTACACGATATAAAAGAAAGTTGAATAGCGAGAAGGGATACTAAAAAGTATTTTGAAGAAAATAATTTCATGACATTTAATTTTTTGATTGAGTCCGGTCTAAAAAGCTGTCAAACAGTTATCCTATAAATTACATACTGAAGTTAATACATTATGTGTACGACTTTTAGAGTAAACTGTCTGACAGCTATCTCTCAAATGTTTACTTCTTTGACTAAAATCATGATTGTTAATTGTACTGTGAATAAATGTCCGGCTTATTTCACCTGCTTGAATAAATATCGCGTAATAAATATCCCGGTCGAGGAACTTGAGCCGGAAGCCCCGTCTTTTGAGTCGGTAACGCTCATATCTGCTGAACTGTAAACGCCGGATGTTACATCCACCAATTCCCATCCGTTTTCGTAAAGACTGGTTATTTTATCGGTGATGGCCACATCATTTTGTTTAATATTATTGAAATTTATCCCCACAAGGCTAAAAAAGTTTTTAAGTTTCACCTCTTCCAGGCTGCCCGAAGCCCCTGTGGTGATCATCCTTGATCGTCCAAGGCCCCCCGGCACTACTGATTCAACAACTGTGATCATTTTAAAATCATAACTTTTACTTTGTGGGGGGGCTTCAGGGCCTTTGCCGGCAATGAGGATAATTACCCCAAAAAACGCGACAATCAATACTGTTTTAATGTTTTTCATCATTCTTAAATTTTTAGTTTTTATTAAAAATGTAATTCGGCGCAATTTAGGCATATTTGGTTTTACCGACAAGTTTTTTCAATTTTCAAAATCACAAAAACATATTCAGTTACCTATCAGGACATTACGATTTTTTTGAGAAAAGTGTTTTTTCGTTCCTCCACAGGAATGCCCCTGGCACATTTTCTAAATCAAATCTTATTGTTAAATTTTAAAAACTCATCCCGAAAGCTTTCGGGATGAGTTTAGGTATTGTAGTTGAGGTGTTTACAGAATGTTTTCAACAACCCCGTAGGTACGGGGCTGAGCTATCTGGGATTGATTTCGTTTGATAAGCCGTTCTGTTAGTAGCTAAACCCGTACCGGGTTTTTGGTTTCGGGAAATTGCCTGATAGCAGAGATTTTGCATTTTGTTCAGGGCATCAAACCTGGAAGGCCCTCTATTATGAACCTATTTCGATAAATAAAAAAAGCCCGCCATCTTTTTGCTGACGGCAGGCATTTTAAAAATATATCTGATTTCGGTCTGAAAAGCCATATTTAGCCGCGAATGCGCTAATAAACATTTCTAATTACCTCGCAATCACAATCTTTTCGTCGAACAAATAATTGTCACTGTTTAGATATAGATAATAGATACCGTTTGGCCGGCCTGAAATATCAATAGAAAAAGTACCCTGACCATCAACCGTTAGCTCTTTTTTGTAAACTAATTTCCCGGTGGCATTGTAAATTTCGACCATACCATTTTCAATATCAAGCCCGCTGATGAGAAGTTCAAAAATACCCTTCCCGGGATTTGGTGTTACGCTGGCCGATGAATTTCCGGCATTCCCAATACCGGTACAATCATCAACTACAACTTCACGCTCGGCAAAATTTCCGCAACCATTTCCATCAGTATAGGTATATGTCAATAAATGCGTCCCCACACCAGCCAATTCAGGATAGAACCAACCATCCTCAACATTGAGGCCTGAGTATTCACCGCCTTCGGGGCTGCCCTCTGTAAGTTGGTAGGGAGGCGAATTGTGGCAGAAATTCTCTATCTCATCAAATGTTACATCCGGCAAGGGAAGGAATGTTATTTCAATATCGTGAGAAACCAAATCGGTACATGGGGCAACAGGATATCCCGTTAGTGTAAGGATAACATTTCCATTGGCCAGGTCGTTGGCCCCCGGATAATAAATAGTTTCCATAACCGTGGCATCTTCAAAAGTACCATCACCTGAAGTTGTCCATTCATATTCTTCAGTATTTACAACTGTTCCGGTAACTTCAATTTCAGGAACATCCTCACAATAAGAGACATCCTCACCGGCATAAACAATGGGCAAATGTGCGATATACACCATCAAGGCATCGCTAAGGGTATTGCCCGAACCGTTACTTGCCTCTATTGTCAATTCAACTGTCCCGTTTGAGACATCCCCTGTTCCCGGGGTGTAGGTTGGGTCAATAATCGTAATATCACTAAAAATGCCATCACCGTTAGTTGACCATAGCAGTGATTCATAATTTGCTGCTGAAGCATCCATTGTTGGCGAACTATTTTCACAAATATCTAAATCCGGCCCGGCAAAAACACTCATGGTTTGTGAGGTCATTGGCGGGAAGATGATGAAATCAACCCATGCGCAATCGTCCCCATTTGATACGGACTGGTCTTTTGTGTACGCCCATTTAAAGGTATGCCCCCCGGCCTGCACATCATAAGTAGCTTCTGCCCAACCAACTTCTCCTGCCCAGGAACCTTTTTCAGCCCCATCAATATAAAACCTCAGAAAGTCATAACTAGGTTCACTCGAAACTTTGTAATAGAAACTGATCTGACCATCGGCAATTACATCAATGGTGAGGTAAACCTCGCTGGTTTGATAGTCAACAATATCGCCCGATTTCATACAGTAAAGCCCTTCGTAAGGATTATCAGAATCAATAACCCAATCTGCATTACCGCTAAAATTCCAATCGTACATATCAAAATCCCCGCTCTCGAAGTCTTCAAAAATGATCCCGACAGTTGCCACAAAACTATCATAAGCCGTGAAACCAAAATCTGCTTCAGCGCTAACATTAAAAGTTGTGGTATGCGAAATTGGTGTGGATTCATCTATGTTGATCTCTAACTGGGCCGTAACCGTTCCGTACCCCGGCAATTCATCAATAGCAAAACTGGCTTGGTTAATGGTAATGTAAGGATCAGGATTTTCAAGGAGGAAATCAATATTGTAGGCAGTCCCCCCACCATAATTTTTCAGGTCAACATAAACCTGAACAGTTTCGCCCGGCTCCAAATATCCGTTGTTGCCATCATCAAAAACAATACCTGCAAATTGAAGGTCAGGTGAGTATGCTTTCAGGTAAATATGGCTCTCGAAAGTTTCGGCCCCGGTTTCAATGGCAGTATTAAAAATAATATCATGATTATTTGGGACTTCGAATGAAACATCAAAAGCAAACGCATCTTCAAATATTATGCTCTCTCCAGGCTCGAAAGTTGCCATGGTTTCGGTGCCATCGGTAAGTGTAACATATTCGTCCTCTGTTGAAATTGTCATTTCGATGGCATTTACCACCTCATCGCTGATGTTTTGCAATTCCACGGTCATGCCCACACTTTCACCATACTCGATGATATTGTCATCACCGGCCATAACAGTTACTTCCCGAATGACAATACTATTGATTCCATCGGTAAGGAAAGGTAGTGTTTTGGTGCTCCACAACCCGTTTACATCTTCAACAAAAAAATCGATATCCACCGCTTCATAAGGAACGGTGGGTGTTCCACTAAAAAGCCCCGGTTCTGATATTTCCATCTCCGTTTGGCTGTAATCAGGTTCGATGGTTACCATGGTATTTGGCTGGATATTGAATGTGCTTGAAATATCTAATAAATCAAAGTTGAAAGCATCCCCTTCCGATACGCCACACTGCCACTCGTTCCAGGGGGAGCTGCTAATATCGCCATAATAAAATTCTATAGTCCCGTCAGGGTACAGGCTTACAGCGAAATTGAGGATGTTGCTTGTGCCGTATTCCACTGCTTTCCACCTGAAGGTAGCTTTGGAGGCATCACCCTCATACCACATTCCACCTCCACCATTTACCCCGTTTGGTTTGCACATGTAGGGCGAAATATTCATTACATTTTTAAAAACATTGAACTCATCGGTAACAAAAGTCCAGGGATGTTCCCCTGGCTCAAACATAAAATAGCCATCAGTGTGCGGGTAAAATGTGTTATACGTCTTTCCATAAAACGGGAAATCGAAACCGATCTCTTTTTCGGCATAACCAGACGAGGAATTATTTGGATAAAGTTGTTCCTGGTCAATATTTGGGAATGGCGCAGTAGAATAGGTATAGTTATAATCCTGGCGGATTTTCCACCGGTATGGCCCTGTCCCCCCCGTACCAAGCATTTGCTCCTCATAAGGTTCGTTGATTACAGCAGCCGGCAAATCCACATTTAAAACTTCAGGCACATCAAAATTTATTGTTGCCCCAACAGCAAGTGTCGTCAATCCATTTTCTACAAGGGGCACATTAACCTCTGAACAGGGATATTCAACCAATCCATCGGTATAATCCATCACCGACCAACTATCAATTATCCCTGTACTTGCATTTCCGGGATCAGCTTCGTTAACCATAAAAAAGAAAGTAGCATCGGCACCAGTCTCAATATAACCCAACAGCGCCGATACATCAAGGCCAAATTCAAGGGTTTTATCAGCCTGTGAAGAGCCGCCTTGCATGTATTTATCTCCGCCCTGATAATTTAAAATAGGGAATTCCATAATGAATTCTGGTTCGGTGGCATTCGGTTGTGATGATACCCCGGCCATAACTTTTATTTTATTTCGCGAATCATGGGTCAGTGTTACCTTAAAAGTAACTTGTGGGTCGGGGGTATCTTTGGCATTGATTACCCCAACTTGCTGGTTCCAAACCCCACCCTGCTCAAGCGAACGGCATAGTGCATTGTAGGTACAATAGGCAAACCCGTCATTTCCCCAACTACTGGCATAGTAACTATTTGCAAGTTTAACACCACCAATTTCCCAATCGCGGAAATCAACTACGCCATCATTATTAATGTCGAGATGGTTTGTGTATTGCCCGTCGTTGTTGTAGTCCCATCTGATGGAATCGTGATATCCTACGACACACAATGCGTGGTTGGCATACGACCCAAATGTGGTAATCACATATTTACCTGCTTCCGGGGTACCAGATGGCAAGGTATTGTTAACGCCGCCATACGAAATATAAATGTTTGCCAAACCTCCAGTTTCTGATCCGTTCAGATGATCGTTTATCCAATGTCTCAAAGTGTTCAGGCCATCCACATCTTTTAAGGGGATTGAATAAAAATCCCAAAGCCGGTTTTGCAGGGCATTATAATAGTTATCGTAACCGCTCATCCAACGTGAAACGCCACCATAATTAAGCGATCCGCCATAGTCGGTAACATTGGGGGTGCCGGCATGTTTTATGATTGTCCAGCTATCGAAAAATGGGCAGGCTGTCCCGTTGCCCTGATTGCTCCAGTTAAATACCCAGTGTGTGGGGTAAAGGTTATCATTTACATCGGCCGGCAGGTTACGGAGCCTGTCAATTTCATAGGTATAAGTATAAGCAACCGCACTGGCCTGGCCACACTCCATGTCACTTTGGTTAAAGATAGACCTGAAATAGGGCAATTCAGAGTTATCGACCGACTCGGGCAATTCCCTGTTACGATAACTATCGGGCAGTTCCAAGACCGGCAACGATTCGAGGAACATCATCTCTTTTTCATCAATAAGCGGCAAGCCATCAATAAAAACAACCTCTTTGCCATTGATAATTTTCATGGTTTTTTCTTGCGAATATATCCCTGTTGAAGAAAACAAATAAGATAGGGTTACAAGTAGGAAGAAATAATACTTTTTCATACGACGATTAAGTTAGTTTAGAATTTATTGAGGCCACAAAAGTAATAAACTGATAAAAAGCGAGGGTAAAATCATTTTTGAACATAAAACTTTCATTTTTTAGAATTAGTTTCCCTGGTCAAAGCCTGTTTTTTCTACTTTTGTGCCAATCATTGTACAGGGGGTAATTTGATATTATTTATGATTAATATAGCTTATTGTCAGGCAACCATTTTAACAAATTGTAGTCATTATCATCAGTAGATTATTATGTCGGAAGCTGACAAGAAAATAATCAAAGGATGCATCAAGGGAAAACGACATGCCCAGAACGAACTTTACAAAAAGCATGTTTCTTTGATGCTGGCTATTTGCTTGCGATATGCAAAAAATAAAGAAGAAGCTGAAGACATTTTGCAGGAAGGTTTCATTAAAGTATTTAATAATATAAAGGGTTTTCGTAGTGAAGGGTCGTTTGAGGGATGGATAAAAAGGATTATGATAAACACAGCGATAACCCACATTAAACAAAATTTAAAACATCAGTACCATACGGACATTGATGAAATTGAAGAAATTCATGTAGTTGCGGAGGAGAAAAAGGATGATGATTCTGTTGTAAAAATACCACAGGCCAAATTAATGAGTATCATTCAAAGCCTCCCTGAAGGCTATAAAATGGTTTTCAACCTATATGTATTTGAACAATTGACACATAAAGAAATTGCAAACATGCTTGGCGTTTCGATAAACACCTCGAAATCTCAATTATCAAAAGCCCGTAAACTATTATCAAGTAAAATTGCCCTAATAACCGGAAATAAAAAAATTGCCCTAACCTAATGGACCCAAATAAAATAGACGACATATTTAGAGAAGGTTTGGAGGGATATTCTGAACAAGCATCCAAAGGGCTTTGGAAAAAGATCTCAGGAAGCTTGTTACGTTACGAATTATCCCGGTTTAACCTTACTAATGTGCCCAGGCACTGGATTGGTGTTGCTGCTGCAGGAATAATTGCAGTGTCTCTTTTTGTTTACAATTTCAATACATCTGCGCCCGATATTGTTACAAATATTACTGCCACAGAAAAAGATAACCCTGTAATTGTACCAAATCAACCAAACCAAAGTATTTATGCCCCTGTTGACAAAGAAGGCCAATCCATTTTGGATGACAATATTTCTACACCTTCTGTTAACCAAAACCAGGCTCTGATACTGCCCAAAACCCGTGAAGAAATCATTACAGATAATCTTTCCCCCATAAACTACACAAAGGTTGAAACCGGGACAGGCAAAAATATACATGTACCTGAGGAGGAAACCTCCTTGGACCTTGCAGAAAACGAGATTGGCCAACCGGATGCTGTTAAACAAAAGGGTGATCAATCCACATTGGCCGCTGCTACTGTTTTATCGGCTACTGCTGCAAGCAGCATGAAACCTGCCGGCAACACAAATCAGGAAATTAATACTAATGCCAACGCCCTGGAAGATCAGGCATCCCGAAATTCAACAAATGAAATTGCTGAGGAAGTTGGAATTTCACAGCTTGATTCGCGCCATGCAGAAATATCAACCAGGGAAACAAATGGAGGGATGAATGAGATTCAAACTTTTGGACAGCCGGACCCGACACTTACCCATCTGAACCTGGCCGGCCACGAATCAGGTAAAATTCAGAAAATGCATTCGCTTTCCTATTCTTTTGGTCAATTCTTTAAAAGTAAATACAAGCCACCAAAACGCAGGTTTAGCGAAAATTCATCCACCATGATGAGGGGAAACAATCCATATTTATCAATAGCAGCCTATTTTGCCCCTGAACTTACCCAATATTCCCGGATGGAATCAACATCGAGGGAACAAAGTTACATTGGCGGCTTGTCGTTAACCTACAACACATCAAAATTCCTGGTGGAAGGGGGTGTTGAATTAAGCTATTCATACGACCTTGGCGATTACGTGGTGGATATGCAAACCTATGATAGTATTGGCTTTTACAATTCAGTTAACGGGTTCATCCAAGACCCAAACAATCCTGACTCTGTAATTTTTGATACACAAATGGTACCTGTCCATGATTCGGTCCAACACAACCTACATCAGCAAACACAAAATCAATACACTTACCTGCAATTTCCGTTAATGGTAGGATATCAGGCAATGGAGAGTGGTATCTTTTCGGCCTACATCAAGGCCGGGCCAAGTTTTTCATTCCTGCTCAACAGGCAGGAACCTAATTTATCCTACATTAACCCCGATGCCACGGTCAATCAAATCAACAATTATACGCCAACAAGGATGAATACCAGCATCCAGGTGTTGGTTAGTGTGAGCCTTAAGTTGCAGCTAAATGAAAAGTTCGGGATATTGGTTGAGCCTACTTATAGGTATTATCTGAAGTCGGTTTACGACAATAACAATGCCTCCCTTAAAAATCCTTATGGCATAGGTGTAAGGGGTGGATTATACTTTGACCTATAAATTGAATATTGAGGATGGCGAAAAAATACATATACGTTATAGTCCTGCTATTTGCCCTTTCCGGCTTAAAACCACTGAATTTGTTTTCAGGGGATTTTGGTAAAAACCCTGACCTGCAGTCCCCACAAGATTCCTGTCAGGCTGATTTTATGCATCACCAGGTATCCGGTGAACCTTTACAAATAAAATTTATTGACAATTCATTTGGGAATGTTTCATTTTGGCAATGGGACTTTGATGATGGCACTATTTCCAATTTACAAAACCCATTCCACATATTCCCGGAAGTAGGTACTTATAATGTATGCCTGACCATCACTGATTTTTCCTCCGGTTGCACCGACACATACTGTGAACCGGTTATTGTAGGTGACCAGACTCAATTCTATGCTTTTTTCGATTACTACAAAAATCCTGTAACCCCTCTGAATTATCAATTTATTGATTTATCCGCTGGTAAAATAGGTAGCTGGCAATGGAATTTTGGTGATGGGACCGGTTCCTTGTTGAGCAATCCTGAACATACATACAGCGGGCCTGGTGAATATTTTGTTAGTTTGTGGGTTGAAGACCAATTAGGGAATTTTTTTGATTTTTATTTCGACATCATTTATATTGAGTCCATACCTGATTGCCAGGCACAATTTAAATACATACAACATCCGGTCGATCCATTGACATTCCACTTTCAAAACACATCTTCAGGTGTGTATGAATGGTGGTCATGGGATTTTGGTGATGGTTCGTTATCCTCTGAGGTTGCGCCTGTCCACACTTTTCCTGAAAAAGGGATTTACTTAGTGTGCCTCGAAATTTATAAGGGCAATGGTTTCTATCAATGTTACGACAGGTATTGCACAGAAGTAAATGCCACCGGGTCTATCCCCTGTAATGCCGGTTTTTCTTTTGAATTACAACCTCCTGACCCATTATCGGTACAATTTACGAACCAATCATTGGGAGATGTGGACTTTTGGTTTTGGGATTTTGGAGACGGGAACACATCCTTTGAAACAAACCCGGTACATACATATCTGGAGGAAGGCACCTTCAATACACGCCTGGTCATAGTTAATAATCCTACAGGATGTTACGACTCGACCTACCAAAACGTTGAAGTATTTCAGGCCCCTGATTGCGAGGCATTGTTCGAATTTGATTATATCCAGGGCGACTCTATGTCGGTGCAATTTACCGACCTTTCGTATGGCATGAATTCGGAGTGGTATTGGGATTTTGGTGATGGAAATACTTCAATGTTACAAAATCCGGGGCACACCTACTTATACGAAGACAGCTTTAATGTCTGTCTCACCGTATCAAGTATCTGGGGGCCTTGTCAGGATACATTTTGTGATACGGTATTAATTGATGTTTCTCCGGTTTGTGACGCGGATTTTGAATTTGAACAAAATCCGGGGGACCCTTTGGAATTTTCATTTTACGACCTGTCTGCCGGGGACATTGAGAGTTGGGAATGGGATTTTGGTGATGGCACTACATCTGATGAACAAAACCCGGCACATACCTATACTGATGAAGGGGGGTTTACAGTTTGCCTTACTATTTATGATGATTGGGGGCCATGTGAAGATACCTACTGTGATACCATTTTTATTGAAGTGCCACAACTTTGTTTTGCTGATTTTGAGTTTGTGCAGGCAGAAGAAAATCCTTTTGAATATGATTTTGTTGACCTGTCAACAGGCATTATCAACGCATGGGAATGGGACTTTGGCGATGGGGACAATTCGAATTTACAAAACCCGGCACATATTTTTTCGGATACCGGGACCTATGAGGTTTGTCTGCTGGTTTATAATATCGACTCCCTGCTTTTCTGTAACAGCAACATCTGTTATGATTTAACTGTGAGCGTCCCGTTACCATCGTGTGAGGCTGCCTTTGAAGCCAAAGTGGACCTGGGGGTCAATAAACCTGACCTCTATCATTTCCAGGATATTTCGGCAGGTGGGCCTGATGAGTGGGCCTGGGATTTTGGTGATGGGACTACTTCTGCCGAACAAAATCCCAATCATCAATATGCTGATGGTGGAGAGTACGATGTAACATTAACGATAATAAAACAAAATCCCTGGGGCGATGAGTGTGAAGATTCTGAAACAATGCACCTAATTACCCCGGAATATTTTGATTTTGGCGGGATGATATTTGCCGGGGGGTTTCCCATAAACAATCCTGAACCTACGGGTGATACGGCCAGGGTATGCCTTTACAGGAAAATCAACAATGACCTGATCCCTGTGGATACTACCCTTGGGATGAGGCCCATGTTTTGAACATAGCAGACTCAAACAACTACTCTGTTGATGTTCATCTGTTTGAAATGCCGGAAACAACACTTGGTGGAATTGGCAAAATAGAGGGGCTTGTTATGCTCAGTGCATCACGGTTTTTTGGGGATGGCCCGCAACACGACACAGAAATCCTGCTTTTCGATGCAAATGGTAATCCTTTTCACTATACCTATTCCGAAACCCTGAACCTGTTAATAGATGAAGCTGCCGCGGAAAGGTGTCAACTAAGGATTTATGACCTGCTTGGGCAACTGATGCATAGTGAAGAAATTATTTTAGGCCAATCCTCAAAGCTGGTCAGCATACAGATTGGCTATTTTAAACCGGGGGTTTACCTGGCCGAAGTAATTTCATTGCCAAATCAAAAACATAACACATTTAAAATTATTAAGAAGTAGGCTAATCAGCTAAAGGAAATTACAGCCTGGCGACCAATAACCAATAATAGTATTGTAAAAATATATTAAACGTCCCTCCAGTTCCCTCTTTCTTATAACCCAAAGGCTGCCATCAAGATATTGGCGGCCTTTTTTCTTTAGTTGGCATGTGATTGGGTTTATGTCAGGATGCTTAGCCCAAC
>NIVA01000134.1 GCA_002254335.1 Bacteroidetes bacterium 4572_114
CTTTTTCCGCCAACCCATTTTAAGAATGGTGCTATTAATTTGTTTTTTTTCATATTTGGTTAAAAATCCATAATCTGCAAAGTAACAAAAAATATTATCATTTTATGATCGGTATCAGAATATTATTTTATCTTGTGGCTAACTTCAGGGTTACCTGATCAACTGTCACATCCAACTTCACATTTCTCCCCATGATCAACGGATAATTCGATACTGCTTCTGCTACAATCTCTTGTGCGCTTTTGCCGAATTTCACATCATTATCTTCCATGTATGTCATGCCCCCAACGACCAATCCTGCGAGGTTGCCCAGCTTGCCTGCCCTTTTCAGGGTCCACATCATGCGGTCGAGGCGGTAGAGGTTTTCGCCCACTTCTTCTATAAAAAGGATTTTCCCATCGGTATCAGGGTCGGAACGACTGCCAAGCATGCTGCACAATATCGCCAGGTTGCCGCCTACAATCCGGGCTTCAGTTTTTCCGGGCCTGTTTAATTGATGGGCATCAATTTCGTAATTTAACTTTTCGCCCATCACTGCCGACATCAACAAATTTAACGAAAGGTCTTCCATTCCTTTTTCAGGGAAATTCAATGGCATGGTGGCATGCAGGCTTTCAATCCCATAAACGGAAAAGAGATGTGAATGGAATGTGGTGATATCGCTGAAGCCAACGATCCATTTGGGGGATTTTAAAAAGTTATCAAAATCCAGGCGGTCGATTATCCTCACAGAACCATATCCGCCACGCGAACTCAAAATCATTTTTACATCACTGTCGTCCAGCATTTCCTGGAAATCTGAGGCGCGTTCTTCATCAGTCCCGGCAAATTGGTGGTAAACGGAAGTTACATTTTTTCCGGGCCTGGCCTTGAAACCAAAATCTTCGATAACCTTGATTGCATTTTCAATTTTGCTTTCAGGGATGCTCTTTGCCGCGGATACGATGCCAATGGTGTCGCCTTTTTCTAAGTATGGAGGTATGATCATAATCTGTCGTATTTTATAGCTTTCCTTTGTGCCTTTGTGTCTCTGTGGTCAGTTTACCCCCACCATTAATCCACAGCTTTCTTAAACACTACCTTGCGTAGGTTTTCATCAAGCCACGTATTTACCAATTCACGGAAATCATTGTATTCAGTAACTTCAATTAACTTATTGTTGAGATGCAATTCACGTGTAACCTCCATTTGATTTCCCTTGGGCAACATTGTAATTATTACGGAGCCAGCTTTGTTTTTTGCCCCGACCTTAACCTTTTTGCTCACAAATTCATAACCTTCGGGTATTTCTATTGAAAACTCATAATTTTCCTGTACGCTGAATGGCAATACAAAAGGATCGAGCCGTGTGCTTTCGAGATAGGAAATATGGAAGCTTTCGAAGCCGTTTTTCATTTCTGGTAATTCCAAACTATAATAGCCGGCCGTTTGTGGCAAGGGTTGGCCCTTTTTCAAGTCAACGGTAATCTCAGATTTTGCCGGATTGCTATTCGCTACTTTTACAGAACCTTTCTTCTTACAAACAAGATTTCCGGAAACCAATTTATTGAATGAACTTGCACCCACAGTTAGTTTAAGGAATGGGTTTACGGCATAAAGCAATTCAATATCAGCATTGCCTGACAAATGCATCGAATCATCGATTTTTATCTCTGCTTCAAATGCAATTTTATTATCCGTATGATTTAGTTTCATTTCGTTGAGTTCGCCACGGCTTCTTTGCAGCGGGACCAACACTTTGCCGGCCAAACGGTACTGGAGTGCTTGATCATCAATTTGGGTTGCCGACAATAAGATATCGCCATGGCTTTTTGTGGTGGCATTTACATAAACATCTTCAAAAATAAACAGGTCGCCAATTTTAGCATCGAATATCTTTTGTGGTGCGGCAAACGCCGGCACTGCATTTATTTCGGCCAGGTTTAACAGTGTGGCCAGCATCACCGATTTTTCAAACCGGCTACCTCCGTTGCTTTGCCAAACCAGCTCAGGATATCTGGCATTAAAACCCGCTTCGGCAAGCGATACCCTGTCGGTGGCCAAATTTTCGACCACATATTTTTGCAATGCAAGCATCACTTTTGTTTCATCTTTTTCTTCTGATTTGATCTTTTCGACAAGTTCAATTAATTCGGTAGTGGCACTGCCCTTGGTTTGCAATTTCATGGCCACCCACTCAATTACATCGCTCATGTTATTTGCTGTACTAAAGGTCAGGCGTGGTGTGCCCGGCAGGCATTGTCCCCTAAACCTCTCTTTGGGGGCAGCTTTCAGGCCGCCAAATTTCCAGGTGAAAACCTTCTGGCCCCCCAGCACAACAATCTCAGGTGCCGTGCGCAAATTGAACATTTTATGATGAAGCTCAACATCGACGGGCACGTTAATTATTATTTCCATCTCTTTAACAGGGGAGGGTTCCTGAACCACTTCATTTCCCATCAATGCGGGCCAGTAGCCATTTTTTGTGACAATAGTATAATCCAAGATAATTGTTGCCCCGATTTCTGTACCGGTATGGGTTACCACCATTTCCCTGAGATGATTGTAGGTAGCCGAATGTGCTGCCGATCGTGGCAATACTTCATTAAAAGCATTGTCAGGGGTTTTTAACCTGGTGCTATCGGGCAACACGGTATATGCCTCATTTATTTTCAACTCCTGAAAATCGGGATTGTAAACAATGAATGTTTCACCATACAATCGGTTAAACGACATGTGGGTCTGAAGTTTCAGTTGCTTGAAATAATGATATTCCATGCTGCCATCTGCGTTGAGCGTAAACTCTTTGGTAACCTTTTCAAATACGGCATCAGCATTTTCGTATTGGCTGAAAGCAGCCGAACAAAGAATTGTAAAAGTGATGATTGTTATTAGTTTTTTCATTATTGATATGGTATTGTTTGGTTAATTATTTTCTATCTATTCAGTTTGTCTTGATTTTCAATATAAACTGTATCGTTTAATTTCTTTAAAGTTTTCATAAAATCCTTTCCATTCATTATTAATAGTTGATATTCAGATATTTCTTTTAATCTGTTATATCTTATTTTTTTTTCATTGCCGTTTGTAATCATTTCAGCGTTCAAAGTTTCAAGATTAGACAATACAGCTAAGTCATTAATACTTGCAATATCCCTGATATTCATACCTTTTTTAGCAAGTTCAGGATTGGCATCCCGCCAATCTTTTGCAGTGCATTTAAACAAAGCTACATTTAATAAATCAGCCTCTTTAGCGTAAATCAGCCATTCTTTGTCCTTATTGTAATCTTTTTCGGGTAATATGTAGTTTTTTATTGCGTCAGTATGTATATAATAATTGGTTTTACTTAAAATTCGTTTTACATTCCATTCGAGATTATATTGATTACTTTCAATTTCTTTTAATCGCTGAAATTCTCTAATAACCAATAACTTAAATTCGGGGCTAATCCAAGTTCCTAATTCAAAAGCAATATCTTTGTGGGCATATGTCCCACCATATCTGCCCATTTTAGCTGTAATACCAATTGCTTTTGTCCTTTCAATCCATTGTTTAACCGACATTGTGAATCTATTTACACCGGCTTCTTGCATAATTACACCGAATTCGGTGTAATTAAAATCAGGGTTATAAATTTTCTCCCAAACTCCAAGAAATTCAATAGTATTTTTATTGCTCAACCATTTAAAAATCAGGCCTCCACTTTCTTTATGTTTCAGCATATCAGTAAGACTAATGTAGTCTTTTTTGTTATGCTGGGTAATGTGAATAATGGTTTCTTTAACTTTAATATGTTTTGTGGTTTTATCCATTCTCAGATTTTTCAGTTTACTACTTCGCCCTGCATTGCTTATAATCCTTGTTATTATTGTGCTTCGTTTTTTCTAATTATATTTCTGGTAAATCTATTCCTATTTCTAATTTTTCTAATATGTTCGACGAATTAAATTCAAAGATGAAATAAATTTCATAACTACAATTAACAAATTGAATTTCATTATTTTTAATTAATCCTTTCATATCCTTGTTGAGTATATTTGATACATCTAAAATACTTAATCCTGTCCTAATTCCAGAAGGTGTTGAATAATTATCGGATTCGGTAGAAATGTAATAAACATGGTCATTTGAAATCCCAAAACATATATCTGAGTATATCCAGTTCTCTGAAATTGTATAGAAATCTTTATCAATAGAATCCGGGTTGCCCATAATTTGTATAATTTCTAAAGGATTCATTCCATAATAAAAATCTTCAATTTTAATTTCTAAAGAATCAATACATTTAGTGGTAGATAATTTTTCATTTTGGTTAAGTTTTTTAGAGTCAAAATTTGATTGTCCATATATTGTGAAAATAAAAAATAATGGAACTAATAATGAAAATAACTTTGTCATTTTTGGCTTTCGTTAATATTAACAAGTTTTGTCCCCTGGGAATTTCTGCAACAAGTTGTCGCAGTTTTTCATTTTCAGCATATGTGTTTGTTCTGTTTTTTGCAAAAAGAAAAGTTGATTATTTCACCAATACCACTGGTGTTTCAGCCATCTCATTCTGGGCTTTCACGGCAGCCCTCACATCCGGCCAGTCCTCAGGTTCGTAGATTCGTTTTTCCAAAACAATCTTTTGTTTCATGGCAATTGAATTTCCGAGTTGGCTTACGCTGCCCTGGTATGATGCAGCCTTGCCTTTTGATTCGCCGGCATCAACCTCATTCAAATAGGTATATCCTTCGGGGATGGTGATGGTTTCGTTAATTTCAACTAAGCGGCTGCAGCGGTCGCGGAAACTATATTTACGCTCTTCCAAACCGGTATTCAAATACAGGTGGGACATACCACGGCTAAAAATCTTTTTTGATAACAAAGGCACAAAAGCCATCTCGTTCATGCCAACAAAAGCATAATCAGGTATCCGGTATTTTATCTTTATCAGGATGGGCGCTGCCATGTGGTCGATGGGGTTTTTGCCGTAATCCATTTCAATTATTTCAGCTTTTGGATTTATCCGTAACAGCTCTTTTTCAACATTTTTGTTCCACTCTGACTTAAACGCCCTGGTAAAAATCCCCCTTATCGAGGCATCAGTCTGGCCTTCGGCGGCAACGGTAAACTCACCCTCAAGGGTTCCGTCTGTTAGTAATGTGGATGTTCCATTAATTCTGAGGTAATGATTTATAGGGGGGGAAATGGGTGTGATCATCAGGTCGGCACCTCCGGGAACGCCCATCAGGTAGTTTTGCTGCTGCTCGGCACTGGACCAAAGCTCGCGTACAAAAGGGACCCAGGTCGGGTCTAACAAATGGTATTCGCCATCGGCCAATTTCACAACGGTAACACTGTGGTTGAACTGATCGGCAGGGATATCCTCGATACGCGAACCGGCCATGGTCATTGCTGGATAAGATTCAAAACCGGCGGCACGGAGAAAGGCAATCAGCAAACTGGCTTTGTCTTTGCAAACACCGCAACGGTCGGTAAAATTCATTTGGGCATTGTGCAGGGTAAACCCTTCGCCTGGCCCCATCGAAATCCCGGAATACCTCATATTATCTGCCACCCAGTGGGTGAGCAAAGAAATACTGTCCCCCTCCGTTTTCGCCCCTTTCAGCAATTTCTTCGACTACTTCTTCAGATACTTTTTCTTCTACTACGGCTTCTACTTTTTTCTTCACTACTGTAATTTTTGATTTACTGCCTGGCTTTTTAAAAACCGTACCGATGACTGGCACTCGCCGTGGTAAAACTCATATTGGGCCGGTTTATCAGATGGGATTTTCGTTATATAGGTTTTCTCAAGCATCGGCTGGCTGCTCCAGAAAGGTACTATATCATAAAAATGTCCCCGCATGGGCGGGATATATTTTTCTTCGTCATCCTGCATCAGCAGGGCATAAGTAAAACCTTTCTTAAATAATTTCACCTCCAATGCATCACCAGGTTCCAACCTGCCCACTTCTATCATTTGCTCGCGTGCGCCCCAATAAATGGCACGTGCCGGGGCAGGATAATCCAGGGTATTCGAAAGGTCCAATTCCTCGACCGAGCCATCCTTTCTGTAAATTTTCACCATTTGAATTTCCACCCAGGCCGAGAGGGGATCGTACCCATATTCGATATTCCGTTTATCGATTGCCCCTTTTGGGGTTAGTATTTTAAATAATTGGTGGGTGTAGAAATAACTCAGGCCGGTCTCCTGTACATCAACCGTGGTGCTATCAAACAGTACCAGGTATTTGCTCCCGGGATAATCCTCAGAAGTACCGGAATTTTTAATCAGGTCTTCCACCGGGCCGGCCAATATTAAGCCTGAAAGAAAAACCATAAAGGTCAATACAGCTAACTTTTTCATTGAAGTGGGTTTTAGTTTTTAAAAATTTGGGTGTAAAAGTAGGGAAAAGTTTGATGACAAAATTAAAGTTTGGCTCCTGCCAAGGCTAAATATTCATTTGATGTGCTACGGGCAAAGGGTAATTACAAATTCTTCTCCTTACAATCTATCCATACGGGCAAGCTTTGTTTCGCATCGGATTGACAAGGTTGTGATGGAGTGGCAGTGAGGTCGGGAGAAATCTAAATATTTCTTACTTCATGCCAGTCTAATTATTCGGGATAAACCTGTACAGACTTTGTATGGTAATGTTATAAAGCCCACCTTGTAGTTGCCCCAGTGAAGCTGACTGCCTGGAATTAGCACAAATGATAGTTGGGACACAACAATCAAAACATGTCAACAACATATTATGCAACCCCGTATGTACGGGGTTTATGTCAAATTGATGAGAAAGGATCGAAACCTCGTAGAGGTTTCAGAATTGTAACAAAATGTCATGAGATGATAATAAAAATCCTCGTAGAGGATTCATAAGTCATTGGCATAGAAGCTAAAGCCTGGAACAAGGCCCTTGCCCATGAATTGACAAATCCTAATTTCAGATTTGCATAAATAGCTTTTATTTCATTTCATTCCAGCGGACAGGCGGGTGTTGAATGATAGCATTTCCCATTAAATTAATAGTAGTACCAATAGTTTTATAGTTTTGCACCAAAAGGATTTCACAATCAAAACCAGGGCAAAATGAAAAGATACCTCAAATTTTTGGCTTTCGCCACAGGCATCATATTAACAATCATTGGTTGCACCGGGCAAATCCGGGAA
>NIVA01000135.1 GCA_002254335.1 Bacteroidetes bacterium 4572_114
ATGTCCATGTAATTTTTCCCCAAAATCCGTTTTAACCTTTTCCAGGTCAATCCCCCACATTGTTCGGAGGGAAGTCATTACATATTCGTTGTATTTTTGAGTTTTAGTGAGAATTTCTTTTTGGAAATTTATCTCATTTTTTTCCACCGAAGATATGTAGGATTTTAGGTTAGAAACATTCCACTGTCTTGATACGCCATCAAAAGAGTGTGCCGAAGGGCCGGTGCCGAGGTACTTTTCGCCAAACCAGTAGGAAGTGTTGTGCCGTGAATATCTGCCCGGCAAGCAAAAATTGGAAATCTCATAATGCTCAAAACCGGCTTCTTCCAATACATGCATAATCATATTAAACTGCCGTGCTGCAACGGTATCTTCAAGTGGCCGGGTTTTTCCTTTTCTGATAAATTGGTCGAGTGCGGTCCCCGGCTCAACAGTAAGCGCATAGGCCGAAATATGTGGGACACCGAGCCGGATAGGTTTTGAAATGTTTTCTTTCCAAACTTCATCGTTTGAGCTGGGGATCCCATAAATCAAATCAATGCTTAAATTATCGAAACCATGATCCTGTGCCAGTTTTATTGCGCCTTCAGCTTTTGCCGATGTGTGGGAACGGTTTAAATAATGCAGGTCATTATCATCAAACGACTGAACGCCGATGCTTAACCGGTTGACGGCAGTTTCCCCCAGTTCCCGCAACCATTGCTTGTTGATGTCGTCGGGATTGGCCTCAACAGTTATCTCAGCATTATCATTGACACCAAAAACATTTTTGGCCTTTTCTATTATTGAATTAAGTATTTGCGGGTGAAACAATGAGGGTGTGCCGCCACCAAAATATATTGTATCTAATTTTTCCCCGCTTAGGTAATCCTTCCTAATCTCCATCTCATTGATGATGGCGTTGATGGTTTCATCACGAAATTTATTTGTGGCAAGCGAATAAAAATTGCAGTAACAGCACTTCTGTCTGCAAAAAGGGATGTGAACATAAATCCCGGCCATTTACCTGTTTCCTTTTTTAACCTTCTTGTTCAACACGATACGGAAAGTGGTCCCCTTATCAATTGCTGAGGACTTGACAAAAATCTTCCCACGGTGGTAGTTCTTTATTATCCGCTCGGCAAGCGAAAGCCCCAGTCCCCACCCTCTTTTCTTGCTGGTTATGCCTGGGTTGAAAATGTTCTTTTGTTTCGATTTGGGGATACCTTTTCCGGTATCGGTCAGGTCGATTATCACATGGCCGTTTTCTTCGGCAACATCCACGGTAAACTTTCCCTGGTTGCCCATGGCATCTATAGCATTTTTGGTGATGTTCTCGATCACCCATTCAAACAAATGGAGGTTGATGGGGGCCATGATGCTGGTTTCGTGGCCAGGGTTTATTATGTAATTGATCTTTCGGGATGTCCTGGTTTTAAGATAGGCCATCGAATTGTAAACTACATCAACAATATTTTCGGGCTCCAGTTTTGGGACAGACCCGATTTTCGAAAACCTTTCGGTGATCTTTTCCAGCCGGTCCACATCCTTGCTCAGTTCCTCAATGATGGGGTTTTTCACACCTTCCATTTTCAACAGTTCCATCCAGGCAATCATCGACGAAAGCGGTGTGCCCAATTGGTGGGCTGTTTCCCGTGCCAGGCCGACCCAAACCTGGTTTTGTTCCGATCGCCGTGCCGTGCTGAACATAAAGTAGCCGATAAACAGGAACAGTGCCACAATACCAAGTTGAATAATCGGGTAGTAAGTAAGTTGGGTGAGTAAATATGACCCTTGATAAAAAATATAACTCTTCCCCTGGTTTATCAGGTCAATTTCGATTGGTTGATTGTCCGATCCCATTTCGGCAATGGTACGCTCAACAAAAGCCGGATCCATAATTTTGTCAGGTTTTATGTTGCCGAAATCAATAACATTTTTCTTGGTGCTGTCGGTGATGATGACAGGAACTGAAGCGGCGTTTATCACAATTTCCGAAAAGAAGGACCGCACCAGGTCGTTGAGGACATCGCGCAATTCGGTCATCAAGCGGCTATCTTTATAATATAGGTAGTTTTTCCGGTTTTGATAATAGCGGGCTTCAATGGGCGGGTAACCCGAAAATTCTTCGAGCAACAGACCTGTAAGGAAAATTACCGTATCCTTGTCAAACTCAACATTCTTAACATTAATTATCTTGCCATACTCATCAGTCAATACAACGGGGATTGTATTGTTGGAGCGGATGATATCTACATAAAAGGTAAGGTCGGTATCCGGGTCATCAGTTTTTATCAGTTGTTTGTAAGCTTCGGCAAGCAGTTCCACATGAGAACGGTCCTGCTCGCGTATTTGATTGAAAAAATTCTCGATATACTTTACAAGTGCAGTTTTACGGTGAATGGCATCGGCCCAGATCCGAATGTTTTTTTTCTCGTCTTGCGATACTTTGTTAACAATGATATTGGTGTACCACATCGAAATTGCTACAATTGCTATGGCTGTTGCAAACAGCAACAGTTTCCACTGTCTTTTTCGGGTGTAAATATTCAAGGTTCTGGATTTTTTTTAACAAATTATTTAACGCTAAAAGCTGAGGCTTATTATTGGGGAAATGGAAAGGTGGAAAGGTGGAATGTGGGGTTTTTTAATTTTCACACTTCAAATTTCTAACTTCTTTAAAAAGAAAATTTTAATACTTTTGCAGACCAATATTATTTCATTAAATATTCTTCCTCATAATCATGGTATTACAAAAAACAATTAAAAAGCCAATCACTGTATCGGGGCTTGGGCTACATACAGGAAGTAGGGTTAACCTAACTTTTATGCCGGCATCCGAAAACCATGGGATTTTATTTAAACGTACCGATCTTGAAGATGCCCCGGAAATTGAAGCAGATGTATCTTACGTTGTTGACACATCACGTGGGACTACCCTGGAAAAAAATGGCGTTAGGGTCCATACTGTTGAGCATGTGCTCTCGGCCCTGGCCGGGTTGGAAATTGATAACATGATTGTTGAGGTTGATGGGCCGGAAACCCCAATTATGGACGGTAGCGCAAAGTTTTTTGTGGAAGCCCTGTTAGATGCGGAAGTTATTGATCAGGATGCCGAAAAAGATTATTTTGTTGTAGATTCGGTTATCAGTTATACCGATCCCGACAATAAAATTGAGATCATAGCCATCCCCAGCAGAAAGTTCAAAGTGTCGGTGATGATCGATTTTGAAACCAAGGTGCTTTCAACACAAAATGCCAATCTGGACAATATTAAGCTGTTTAAAGATCAGATAGCCCCTTGCCGTACATTTGTATTTCTTCATGATCTGGAATATTTATTAAAAAACGACCTTATCAAAGGTGGCGAGTTGAACAATGCCATTGTATTTGTAAACAAAGTGGTGGAACAGGAGGAGCTTGACCGTCTGGCCGGGATATTCGATAAACCTAAAGTGAAGGTTAAGTCCGAGGGGATTTTAAATAACCTGGACCTTCATTTCTCAAATGAACCGGCACGCCATAAATTACTTGATGTGGTTGGCGACCTCTCATTGGCCGGAAAACCCATCAAGGGCCATATCATTGCCAACAGGCCGGGCCATGCAGCAAATGTTGAGTTTGCCAGGCTATTGAAGAGACAGATATCTAAAACTTCGACCGATGAAAATATCCCTGAATACGATCCAAATAAAAAGCCTGTTTACGATATCAATGGTATCATGAAGTTCTTGCCCCACAGGCCACCTTTTTTGTTTGTCGATAAAATTATTGAGCTTAGCGACCAGCACGTTGTAGGAGTGAAAAATGTTACTATGAACGAAGGTTTTTTCGTAGGGCATTTTCCCAAGGAACCGGTAATGCCGGGCGTGCTTCAAATTGAAGCCCTGGCACAAACAGGTGGGATATTGATTTTAGGGACCGTGCCAGATCCTGAAAATTACATCACCCTCTTTTTAAGGATTGATGATGTGAAATTCCGGAGCAAAGTAATCCCCGGAGATACCATTATCTTTAAACTTGACCTTGTGTCGCCCATCAGACGTGGCCTGTGCCGCATGAAAGGCGTTGCGTATGTTGGAAATAAAGTAGTTATGGAAGCCGTAATGCTGGCTCAAATAGTTAAAAAAAAATAAGTTAAAATGAACCAACCATTGGCATATGTTCATCCACAGGCTAAAGTTGCCAAAAATGTGGTGATTGAACCTTTTGTGAACATCGAAAAAAATGTTGAAATAGAAGAAGGTACCTGGATCGGCTCCAATGTTACTATTATGGAAGGTGCGCGAATTGGGAAAAATTGTAGGATATTTCCGGGCGCTGTAATTTCTGCCATACCCCAGGACCTGAAATACAACGAGGAGGAAACCCTGGTAAGGATAGGTGACCATACCACAATCAGGGAGTATGTGACAGTTAACCGTGGAACTGTTTACAACCATGAAACGGTAATTGGCAATAATTGCCTGCTCATGGCCTACGTCCATATTGCCCACGATTGCATAATTGGTGACAATGTGATCTTAGGTAATGCCACCAATCTTGCAGGCCACATCCAAATTGATGACTATGCGATACTTGGTGGTATGGGTGCGGTGCATCAATTTGTTAAGATTGGTATGCATGTTTATGTTGGTGGTGGGTCTTTGGTCAGAAAAGATGTCCCCCCGTTTACCAAGGCGGCCCGTGAACCAATTTCCTATGCCGGCATCAATTCCATCGGTCTTCGCAGGAAAGGTTTTTCCAATGAAAGGATAAATGCCATCCAGGACATTTACCGGCTGATATATCTGAAGGGTTACAACGTTTCGCAGGCTGTGGCCATTATTGAAGCTGATGTTCCCGCTACCCGCGACAGGGACGATATCCTTACATTTATCCAAAAATCGACCCGTGGTATTATGCGGGGCTATTCAAAATTAGAAAAACGGAATGGGTAGGGGGGATAGGAGTTAGAAGTTGGAAGTTAGAGGGTAGAAGTTAGAAAAGTTCATTGATATTTATTTAGTTGTCATTTGGTTGTCATTTAGTTGTCATTTACCCAATACATTTACTGCCGGTGTAAAAATTGATATACAGCGTGTTGAACGTAGGCAATACCAATTTTTGTATAAAGATGGCAACCTCTATCATTTTATGAACATGCAGGACTTTGAACAAACATTTATTGATGAGGCGATAATCAATGCCCCCCAATTTATGAAAGAGGGCCAAGAGGTTGATATTTTATTTCATGACGAGACCGAAACCGCCCTTACCTGTGAACTGCCCGCTTATGTAAATTTAAAAATTACCTACACCGAACCGGGCGAAAGGGGAAACACCGCCACCAATACATTTAAGGACGCTAAATTAGAGACCGGCGCCACGGTAAAAGTCCCATTATTTATCAATAGTGATGAGACTATTAAAGTGGACACCAGGTCTGGTGAATATTCGGAACGGGTAAAGGAGTAATACAAATGAAACTCAACAGAAATTATTCCCTGGCCGAATTGGCCGGATTACTTCAGGCAAAATATGATGGAAATGCCGATCATCTAATTACCGGCATTAATGAAATCCATATGGTAGAGGCCGGTGACCTGACCTTTGTTGATCATCCAAAATATTACAACAAGGCACTGAACTCAGATGCCACAACCATTTTAATCAACAAAGAGGTGGAGTGCCCTGCAGGAAAAGGCCTTCTCATTTCGGAAGATCCATTTGCCGATTATGTGAAACTGGTGAAAAAATTCAGGGGCTTCGAAGCTGCCACATCACAAATTAGCCCATCGGCACAAATTGGTGAAGGCACGGTGATACAGCCCAATTGCTTTATTGGCAATCATGTAAAGATTGGTAAAAAATGTCTCATCCATTCCAATGTAAGTATTTACGATCATGTGGAAATTGGTGATGATGTGATCATCCAATCCAATTCGGTGCTTGGTGCCGATGCATATTATTTCCAGCGCAAGCCTGCCGGTTACCGTAAACTCGAATCCTGTGGCAATGTTATTATTAAAGACCGGGTGGAGATTGGTGCTCTGTGTACTATTGACAAAGGTGTATCGGGAGATACCATAATTGATGAAGGTACCAAAATGGACAACCATTGCCAGGTTGGCCACGATACATATATCGGTAAAAACTGCCTGATAGGTGCCTTTGCCGCCATAGCCGGGGTTACCAAAATTGAAGATGATGTGATACTGTGGGCCAGGGTAGCCATCAACAAAGATCTTGTGATTGGCAAGGGGGCTGTGGTTTTGGCCGTATCGGCAGTTGACAAATCCATCGAAGGGGGAAAAACCTATTTTGGCGCACCTGTAATGGAGGCCCGGAAAAAATGGAAAGAAATGGTTATGATCAAGAGGTTGCCCGAAATCTACGATAAAATTAAAACATTGAGTGTCACCTAAACCTGCTATCGTAATATAAGCCAGATTTTCATATCAAAATCTTTTTTGAAAATTTTAAGGTCGCTCGAAGCTTCCGTAAGGCTGGTATAGTTTTTAATGGCAACACGAAAATTTCCGTTGGGTTCACGCCCCAGGATTTCCGGTTTAAAACCGAAATGAATAAAGTTGTTTTTTCTCTTTTCGGCATTAAAATACGATTTAAACGAACCGGCAATTATGTAGTATTTTTTTTGTTGTGGCTGTGGTTGTTCTTGTGGTATTGCACTTTGTAAAGTATCCGGTTTTTCTTGTTTATAATCAATACCTCCAGTGGTGTCATCTGTTACTGGTCCCGCCTGGACTTGTGTACCAAGATTTTCGTTCGTTCTAATCTTTTCCTCGGGCGGACAACCATCATTTTCTTTCGCCCCTCTTATTGTGGGGCATTTGTCCAGATGATCGGGGACACTGTCCCTATCGAAGTCGGGACAACCCTTAAACTCAGGTGGGCCAGGTTCATAAGGGCATTCATCCACTGAATTTTTTGTCCTATCATTGTCATCATCCGGGCAACCGTTTGTTGCAGCACTTCCGTATAACTTAGGGCAGATATCCAGGTTGTCCGGGATTCCATCACCATCGGAGTCGGGACACCCTTGAAGTAAATCTGTTCCTGGCATATCGGGACATTTATCGTGTATATCGGGTATTTGGTCTTTATCTTTATCGGCCATATTTCCAAACCTGACAACCAATCCGAAATTGTAATTGGCATAGTCGTTAAAATCATATAAATAATTGTAGCTTACTTCTGCATTTATACCAAACTTATCGGTCGGCCATATATTGATCCCAAAGCCGGCCGATTGTCCTAGATAAGTTATATCATCAATTGTTGATCCATTGGTCCCTAATAATATATAGGGATCGAGGATGCAATCTTCCTTGAGGATATAGCCATTTGCAAATTTATATTCCACTTGACAACCCACCTTTCTGAAATGCTCATCTGATATGGTTTTCTGAAGTGGAATGGCATTTATCATTTGGACATCCATCGTAACCTGTTGCATATATCCACTGAGCGTAAACGAATTGTTGACCATCCTGCCGAACCGCACCTTAGACAGCCCATTTTTTTGGTTCCAGCTAATGGATTGAAAATGATCAACAAAAGGTTTTTCAATGATTTGAAAGTCAACAAAGTTAGTCCCGGCTTCGATAAACCAGGGGTGGTACAGGTTTTGGCCGGAGAGACCAGATACGCTAAAAATGAATATTGCCAGTAGATATTTTTTCATCAATTTAAAATTTATATTAAAATACCACAAAAGTAATAATAAAAATGTTAAACCGGAAATTGAATTTTGGGATTGTTATGAAAAGGGGCCTTCCAGGTTCTAATCCATATTAATACCGATATATTTAGCATAAGAGAAAGATGCCTATGGCTGGAAACCTGGAAGGCCTTGGTGCAATTGGCCGAAAAACCTAACAGGTTTCCAAAACCTGTTAGGTTTAGTCCCACTACTTCTCAATCCTGATCCTGGCATCCACCGCAACAACTTTTTCGGCAGAACCTAACAACGGGTTCAAATCCATTTCCACAATCTCAGGGGCTGTGGTAACCAAAGCCGAAAGACGGACGATTATCTCGGTAAACATTTTTTCATTCACACCTTCCTGCCCACGGACACCTTTAATTATCTTGTAGCTCTTCAGCTTCCTGATCATTGTGGATGTCTCCTGGAGGGTTAATGGGGCCAGGCCGGTTTGGATATCTTTTAGCACTTCAATAAAAATACCGCCCATGCCGCAAAGCACCGTATGCCCGAACTTTGGCTCAAATTTGGCGCCTGCAAACAGTTCCACTCCCGAAAGCATGGGCTGGATCAAGATAGCTGTTGTATCTTTTATTTGGATCATCCGGTTAAATTCCTTTCTTACCGATTCACCATCCTTTACATTTAAAACCACACCACCAACATCTGACTTATGCACTGGGCCAACTACTTTCATCACTACCGGTAGGCCAAGTATGGCAGCGGCCTCAACCGCCCTGTCGGCAGTTTTTACCACCTTTTCGCCTGCCCTCGCTATTCCGGCAGCATCAAGTAATATTTGCACATCACCGGGCGAAAGATACCCATTGTTATTTTCCTTTATCACTTTTCTGATTGATTCCGTATCAATTGTTGGCAGATCAATTTCCGCTTCAACCGGCGCAGCAGTGTGATAAACCCGGCACAAGGCATTGCCCAAAATAGCTTCATCCGGGAAGTTTATCCTGCCCATCGAAAGAAATTCAGCCACTTCGGCCTTTGCAGTTACAACGGAGGGGAGCACCGGGTAAATAGGTTTTTTGGCTGTCTTCATTTTTTCATCCAGCACACGGTAGGCATCATAAACTTCAACCAGGCCCGGTGTCCCGAATATCACAACCATGCCATCTATCTCATCAAATTTATTATCAACAAAGTCGATGATTGTACCAAGTTGTCCGGCCGTACCTGTTGCCAGGAAGTCGATGGGATTGGCAACTGATGAACCAGGGTACAATTCCTGCAAAAGCTCATCAACCTCCGGGCCTTCGATGTGTGGAACTTTTAATCCGCCATGCGAAAGTGCATCCGTTAGCATAACCGCAGGCCCGCCGGCATGGGTTATGATGGCAATATTTTCGCCCTTCAAAGGTGGGTGCATAAACACCGAAGCCACGGCAATCAGGTCTTCGCGGCCATAGCAACGCACTATACCGGCCTTACGGAAGAGGGCATCCACGGCAACATCGGGGCTGGCAAGGGCACCGGTATGTGATGAAGCGGCACGGCTTCCCGCTTCGGACGAGCCGGCCTTTACGGCAGCAATCCGGCAGCCTTTCCTGATAAGTGAAGAAGCATGCAATAAAAGTTTTTTTGGCTTCGAGATATTTTCGATATAAAGCAATTTTACCCTGGAACTGGTTTTTGGATCGAAAGTGTTGTCCATATATTCCACAATCTCCTCAACACCCATCTGGGCACTGTTGCCCACCGAAAAAACACTGTTAAATGTCAGCCCTTTGGGAATGGCCGATTCCATGATAAAACATGCCGTGGCCCCTGACCCGGAAATAAAATCAATCCCGTTGGGATCGAGTTTGGGGATAGGTTCGGTAAACACGCTGGCATGGTTGGGGGTGAGCACGCCAATACAATTTGGCCCGATAAGCGAACCTTTTACAGCATCGACCACCTTAACAATTTTTTGCTCCAGGATTTTTCCCTCTTCACCCTCCTCGCTAAAACCTGCCGAGATAATAATAAAAGCTTTTGTCCCTTTAACATAAGCCAGTTCCTCAATAGTTTGCAGGGTGTATTTTGCAGCAATGGCAAGGATGGCCAGTTCCACTTTGGGCAATTCATTTAGTTTTTGGTAGGATTTTATCCCCTGCACTTCGGTCTCCTTTGGGTTGGAAACATAAAGTTTTCCGCTAAACCCTGAGCCGATAAGGTTTTTTAGGATTTTTCCACCGGGCTTGGTGATATCTTTTGATCCGCCTACAACAACGATACTTCTCGGATTAATAAGTTCTTTGGTAACCATTGGTATATATTTTATTTTAATTTGCGGCGAAAGTACAAATATTCACGATTGGAAAAGTCAATTCCCAACCCTGACGAGGGTTTAAAACCCTGTCAGGGTACAAAGAAATGGACTATTCCCCACTTTCAACCTCCTCGGCAAAAGTGAAGAAATAGCCATTACAATCTTTTATCATCATCTCCTTCATTCCGTAAAAAGTTTTATATGGCGTTTTTATGATGGCTGATTTGTCGCTTATCTTTTCATAGAGTTCCTCAAGGCCAGACATTTTAGTGAAAAATGACATGCTCCCCCCCATTGGGATTTCATCAAAGAAAGAAGAATCGGCAACTATGCTTTTTCTGGTTTGGAACATCAGCGCTACCTCATCCTTCTGGACCATCGCCCAATCCATTTC
>NIVA01000136.1 GCA_002254335.1 Bacteroidetes bacterium 4572_114
AAAATGAAATTTAGGATAGAACACGACACAATGGGGACCGTAGAAGTTCCTGCCGACAAGTACTGGGGTGCTCAAACACAACGGTCGAAAGAGAATTTCCTGATTGGTGACCCCGGCTCAATGCCCGGTGAGATCATCAACGCTTTTGGGGTATTGAAAAAGGCTGCCGCACTGGCCAATTTTGAATTGGGGGCATTGGCCGAAGAGAAGGCATTGGCCGAAGAGAAATATAAACTCATAGCACAGGCATGCGACGAAGTTATCGCTGGAAAATTAGATGATAATTTCCCACTGGTGATATGGCAGACCGGTTCGGGCACGCAGTCGAACATGAACATGAACGAGGTAGTGGCCAACCGGGCACATGTGCTAAATGGTGGCAGCCTGGAAGATGCGAAAAAGTTTATCCACCCTAACGATGATGTCAACAAATCGCAATCGTCCAACGATACTTTTCCCACGGCGATGAGCATTGCAAGCTATAAGATGATTGTTGAGACGACAATCCCCGGCGTTGAAAAACTCAGGGATACACTTGCCTTAAAGGCAGAAGCATTTAAAGATGTGGTAAAAACAGGCCGCACCCACCTGATGGACGCCACCCCTTTGACCCTGGGAAATGAGTTTTCGGGTTATGTGGCCCAACTGAACCACGGGTTGAAAGCTTTAAAAGCAACACTTGCCCACCTTTCGGAACTTGCCCTGGGCGGAACTGCCGTTGGGACAGGGTTAAACACACCAAAAGGTTACGCCGGACTCGTTGCCAAAAAAATATCCGATATCAGCGGGCATCCGTTTGTTACCGCCGAAAATAAGTTTGAAGCTTTGTCGGCACACGATGCCATGGTTGAGACATCAGGGGCATTAAAAACACTTGCCGTAAGCTTGATGCATATTGCCAACAATACCCGCCTGCTTGCATCCGGGCCACGTTGCGGATACAGTGAAATTACCCTTCCGGCCAACGAGCCTGGCTCATCCATCATGCCCGGAAAAGTAAACCCAACACAGAATGAAGCCCTGAGCATGGTTTGTGCCCAGGTTATTGGAAACGACGTTACCATAACAGTTTCGGGGACACACGGGCATTTTCAGCTTAATGTTTTTAAACCGGTAATGGCTTTCAACCTGTTGCAATCGGCAAGGTTGCTGGGCGATGCCTGCGTATCGTTCAACGACAAATGCGCCATTGGCATAGAGCCCCATTATGAAAACATCAAAGACAACCTTAACAATTCTTTGATGTTGGTTACCGCTTTGAACACGCACATTGGTTACGAAAATGCTGCAAAAATTGCCAAGAAGGCACACGCCGAAAATAAAACCCTCAGGGAAGTGACCCTCGAATTGGAACTGCTATCTGAAGAGCAATTTGACGAACTGGTTGACCCATCGAAGATGCTTGGGCATATGTAAAATGTTTTTTATTCCCTAAGCGACTTAAAGTCGCTTAGGGAATTTTTTGTGGCCCCCGAAAATTATTGGGATTGAAGTGGTAGCTTGTTAAAATAAAAAAATAACTTTGCCTGAATGTAACCAGGCATTAAACAAGCCGTCTAACAAAACGCATGACATTTAGGGAAGATGAATTTTACATTGATCAGGTGGTTAGGGGCGATAACAATGCCTTTGCCGGGTTGGTTGATAAACATAAGGAGATGGTTTTTACCATTGCGGTAAAAATTCTGCGTAACAGGGAGAATGCCGAGGAGGTGGCCCAGGATACCTTTATGAAAGCCTTTAATGCCCTGGGCTCTTTTAAGCGTGAAGCAAAATTTTCGACCTGGTTGTACCGGATTGCATATAATGCAGCAATATCGAAGGGCAGAAAGAAGCGACATGAGTTTTTGGCCATCGACGAGGAGATGATTGATAATTATACCACAGACGTTGTTAGCCGATCGGTAAATGAATTGGACAAGGACGAACAAATTGAGGCCATAAATATCTTAATGGAAAAACTGCCGGCGGAAGAAAACTTATTATTAACTTTGTTCTATAAAAAGGGAAAATCGGTGGAAGATATTAGCGGTGTTACAGGATACTCGCAATCGAATGTTAAGGTGAAGCTATACAGGATAAGGAAAAGGATGTACGCCGGGCTTGAACGGTATTTGAATGATAAGGATAGAAATGGATAAACAAAATATTGAACATATAGAAGATGATTTTTTAAAGGGGTTGTTAAAGTTGTCGGATGAAGAAAAACCATCTGAAAATTTTACTCAACTTGTAATGGCAAAGGTTCCTAAACCGGTGGTTATGGGGGAGGAAGAGAAAATCGAAATCAAGCCCTGGCATTGGGTTACCATTGCGGCTGCCTTGGTTGGGGCAGTTTATTTCATCATTACATTCAACCTAAATTCATTGTTCAGGCAGGTTACTGATGTTTCAGAAGGTGATGGTATTAATTACCTGAATATGTTTACCTCCATAATACAGTTGTTTGCCAAAACCTTTTCAGGGTTTCATTTTACTTCCATCACGCTAATGATCGTAATTTCGGGGCTTGCCCTCTACTTTGGTGACATGTTCCTACGCAAGTGGCCATCAAATAATGTGGTTGTTGTTTAGTGGGATTTTTTGTTGAAGGATATAAATCATCTATAACTCAACGCTAATATGAAGCCTGCCACCCAGCCCGGTTTCAATGATGGAGGGTTCTAAAAATGCAAATTTCTTCGTTGCTTCAAAATTTTAAAATCCTCATTTACAAAAGTAAACTCCGGTTTTTAAATTTCTTGCGCCTCGAACTTCACTATTTTTAGAACCCTCCTGATCTTTTATAAAGTTGAAATTCGAATATCACTTGAAGCCCGCTCAATTTTTGAAATGTATGTTCTGTTCACATTTAGTTTTTTGGGTTCTTTGTCTGCATAATAGGCTCTCCTTAGTTTTTTGGCCTGTTCAATTTCTTTCCAACTTCAAGGTGTTTTAAGAACTTTGTTGACACCAACTGTACGGATATGATTATTTGTAAAACATAATCAACTTTGCCTTTCACATTTTGATGCAATGGATTATAAAAATCCTAAAAGTAATTTTTGTAGGGTTAAATTATTCTCATAAACACACTGTAAATGTAACCAATTAGTTTCTTTTTCAAAAAGATTTTAAAGTAAATATTCAATCCATTCATTCAGGCGGGTCTGCCGCTTCTAATCCCCTAAGCGACTCCATCCATACGGACTTGCTTCGCTTCGTACGGACTAACTTCGTGTCGTTTGAGTCACTAAGGGAATAAACAAACTGGCTTTTTTCCGTGATTCTTTTTCCAACCCTGTAAAGATTAAAACCTGTTAGGTCTTTTTTAACAAGTCTCAATAAGCCTCAGGTTTGCACAGATGAGGATTGAATACGATATAGCCTTTTGTAAATAAGGAAATATTTTTCTATATTTGTGCCCAACCTTAAAAATTAATATTATGAAAAAACTACTTCTCCTTTTACTGATCATCTCATTTTCGCAAGCCTTTGCCCAAAATTACAAACCATTCAATTCATCAACCAAAAAACTTTTTGCTGATTTTCCTAACATACAAAGCACCTACAGCATGTCATTTGATTCTGCTCAAACGGTTGGTAGCGATTCGGTGTATTTTAATTTTTTTCGACTTCCCGTTGATTACAATTTCGTCAGTTTCGACTGTCCGTTTTGGGGTGGGACTGAATGCTGGAGGCAGGATATGCCGGTTTGGATAGGGGCAAAAATTGAATATGATAACCTTTATTCCTACAAGTTTTATCCAAATAATGGCGATACCATTCAATTCAATTTCGATCTATTAAACGGCGGCCCTTCCATCTTTTATCAGGATTCGGTGCAGAAGTTTTCGTTGATGTATGAAGGCACGGATACCATTTCTACCTTGAACTACATCGACTCAGCAAGATTTTTCAAGATTTATCATTCCGACTTAGAAGGCAATACAATAAACTCTCAACTCAACGGACAAAACATCGTTATTGCAAAATATCTGGGATTAACACAGTTTTTTCAAATCGATTCATTTCCTCAAGTTTTGAAACCTCTACATTTAGTTGGTAATGAAAATCCAAACCTGGGTATAACTAAAATTACCAACGAAATGATTTTCGACTACCAGCCAGGAGATGAAATTCAATACCGGGAATATTACTATTGGAATAATGGGCCACCATGGGAAAATTATACCCGGTACCGAAAACATTCGATTTTGCAAAGGACAGAAACTCCTGATTTTTTAAAATATGTAATGGAAGAGCAAGTATTTTATCAGGATTCTTCATTAGTTTTAACTGATACAATTGAAAAAACCTATATCCGTAACCACACAATTGCCCAACTTCCTTTTGAGGTTTTTGATGGAAATTACAAACATTTCTATTTAGCTGAATACTGTGATTTTGAATTGTGGACTTTTCACAACAAACCTGAAAATAGTCTGTGGTATTGTGATTTTGATAATGTGTGGGGGCCATTCGATACATTTGGCCCACCAGACGAAGAGTACCTGACTTATGCACTTGGCCTTGGTGTTTATATCGATAAATTAGTGGATTATCATGGTGGTATATCGTTGTATAATGGTCATTATAATAACATTGTTTATTTCAAAAAGAATGGTGTTGCCTGTGGTGAGTTAATTGTTGGGGTTGAACAACATAAGAAACCTGCATGGGATGTTTCTGTCAATCCAAATCCGGCCCGTTCTGTGGTGTGGCTTTCGGCCGATGTGGCATTTACAAAGATAAATCTGATAGGTATAAATGGAAAGGTGCTACTTTCGGAAACACCTAAAAGTAACAAAGTTTCAATTGATGTGGGCCACTTGCCCGATGGCATCTATTTTGCAAAAATTGAGCTTGTATCCAATGCCGTCCTGACGAAGAAAATTGTTGTGTTGAAATAATCAGGCTAAAAAGCTGTCAGACAGTTGTCTTCTAAATTGCACATTGAAGTTAAAAGAAAACCCGGCACATGACCAATGTACCGGGTTTGTTAAAATATATCGGGTTAGAAGGATATCTCCGAGATTGAAATTTCATTTTACTGCAACACAAATTTAATTGGCATCGTGAACAATACCCTCACAGCCCTTCCCCTTTGCATGCCAGGTTTCCATCTTGGCATCATACCGGCAACACGCACTGCTTCTTCATTAAGGCCTACACCGGGGCCACGCACTGCTTCAATATTTGTAATGCTACCATCCGGCTCAATAACAAACTGAATGTAAACTGTGCCACTCGCTCCAATTTCCACTGCGGACTGTGGGAATTTCAGGTTGTCCCGTAAGAATTGAAGCCTGGCTATCTCCCCGCCCGGGAAGTCGGGTAATTTGTCAAGGTTGTACGGAAGTTTGGGTTCAGGAAGGGTTTCCTCGTCAGGAACAAACGGCACATAGTTGGCAACCTTGGTTTTCTCATCGGCTTCAACATCAATTTTATAATCGGTTTCAATATCAGTTCCATCTACTACAATATTGAACTGTGTTGTTGGTGGTGGTGGGGCAGGTGGTGGCTTATTAGGCTGGATGGTCACAGGGATAAGTTGATCGGTTGTCTTGTCGTGCAACCGCTCGTATATCACAGTTGAACTGTTGCGAAGGGACCTGTGGTTAAAAGCCATTATTACTGCCGCGAGGGCAACGATCATCCCGATTTCGAGAAAGATAAACTTTTTGCGCTCAAGTGCTGAGGATTTGTTTTTTGTGTCTCTCATTTTGATTG
>NIVA01000137.1 GCA_002254335.1 Bacteroidetes bacterium 4572_114
GAACCTTCAATACCATTTCCACAATCAGATTCATTTGAAAGAGTAATAAATTTATGTGAATTACTTAATGAAAATTCATTATTAAATAGAGAAGATTTAACTGACAACTACGATTTTAATGTAAGACAAACAAATTATTATACAGATGCTGGTAGATATTTAGGGTTGATCGATAAGTCAAGAGAAAATGGAGAAGTTAGTTATTTCCTATCCGAAAAAGGACAAAATTTATTTGGTTTATCAATTATAGAAAGACAATTGAAATTAATAGAACTGATCCTATCTCATTTTGTATTTAACAAAGTATTAAAGTTATATTTCAAAAAAGCAGAAGCACCAAATAGCCACGAGATTGTTCAACTAATGAAAGAATCGAATTTATATAACATAAATTCTGATATAACTTTTTATAGAAGATCGTCAACAATATTAAGTTGGATTAATTGGGTCTTAGAACAAGTTGAAGAATAAAACTACAGTGGTTAACACCTGGCATTGGACACCTATCACCCAACACCTATCACCCAACACCTATCACCCAACACCCGTCATCTAACCTCTAAAAAAATGGCAGACCACAACGAACTCGGAATCAAAGGCGAAGAACTGGCCGAAAAATACCTCCGCAACAGCGGCTACGAAATACTGGAACGAAACTGGCGCTTCGGCAAAGATGAGATCGACATCATTGCCCGTGATGGCGATTTCCTGGTGATTGCAGAGGTAAAAACCCGCCGGACAAATTATTTTGGCGAACCCGAAGAATTTGTGTCACGCATCAAGCAACGATTCCTAATCCGTGGGGCCAACGCCTACATCGAGAAAATGGACATCGACCTCGAAACCCGTTTTGATATACTGAGTGTATTATTTGCCGGGAAAACATATACCGTAAAACAGATTAAGGATGCTTTTTATCCGTTGGTTTAATTTGTGGCAACATGCTTTCTATTAGGAATAATACTTTTATAATTATTGCCATTTAACAATATTTAACAAAATATTACCCCCCCCCCATAAATAAATGCTAAGTTTGTGATTACCTAATTATTAATTAAAAATTATACACTATGAAAAAGTTATCATTATTTATTGCAGTTCTTTTTGTTACACTTGTTTCATGTAACAAAACTCAGGATTCTAATGCTTTTGATTCTAAAACACAAAAGGATGCCCCAATTGAAAAATCCTACCATTATGAATGTACGGGGGAATGTGATAATGGCAGTACTTGCGGATTATATTGGAATGTTCCTGGTAATTACGCCGAATGTACTTGCGAAGGTTGTATTTTAGTGGTCACAGTAACTGATGGCATAGGGGAAGGTGAGGCTTATAAGGAAACCCAAAAAGAGTTATTAGGAAAACTAAATGCAAAGGAATTGTTTTTTGAACATCTAAATTCTTTTGTATTTAGGAAATATAAAACTAATGAGTTTAAACTCATTTCAATAGAGCTAATTGAATATGAGAATGATTATTGCCTGTTATATGATTTTGTTACATCTGATGGTATAAGCGAATCGGTTATGTATGCCTGTGTAAATGAAGGGAAAGAAGACCCTGTAACATATGAAATTGATTGTTCGGGCACATGCAATGAGCCTAACGAAACTTGCCGGGAACGATTTAATTTTAATCCGCCTTCGGCAGAATGTACTTGTGCAGGAGACGGTTGTAAGATGACAATTATTGAATTATAGATTTTTAACCAGAACAAATCAGGCAGGATTAATCATCGCAAGATGAATTATTCCTGCCTTTTTTTTGTTCTTTCATTTTTTTTAATACTTTTGAGAGCGATTGAAAAAAATTGATCGCTCTCATTGCAAAACAAGAAACCAGATATTAACCCTGAGGAACATCCAAACCCTGAAAATAACCCTTCAGCCAACAAACCTAAAAAGCGAAGGGTCAGAAGGGGATATTATTGGTTTGCAGGTATTTTCACAATCTTTTTTGTTATCATCCCCTTATTGGCAAACTATTATGCCGACCGGATTTTCGGGGAGACGGCAAGTGAAATCATCCGGCAGGAAACCGATGGAAAGTACATTTTTGATTACGATGATATTAGCTTTAACCTGTTTAACCGCGACCTGGTAATTCATAACCTGGCCATCCTCCCCAATCCTGCCTTAACTGATTCGATTACCGGTAAATATCAGCATCCCGATAAATATATGGAACTTCGTACCCAACAATTTCACCTCAAAGGGGCCGGGCTGATAAGTGTATTTTTATACAGGGAGTTGACAATTAAGAATTTATATTTAGAGAAACCGGAGTTGAAGATTGTCATCCCAGAAATTACAAACAAAACAGCCAATATTGATGATCCGGTCAGCCGGACAAAGTTTGACCTTCGCAATTTACACACTTACATCAAAGATTATCTGTCGCTGCTCAAAGTTATTAAATTTCAGATGAATGAAGGTGTCCTGGAGATTCACCAAATGGCCAATGATACTACCGAAGTAATCAGGGTAAATAATATTTCTGTCCAGGTTTCAGGTTTTCATCTTGACCCGGTTTCACACCTAAATCCCGATAAACTGTTTTTCTCCGATAGTATTGGTGTTTCGCTGAAAGGCGGCAACATTAACCTGAAAAAGAAAAACGTCGAAATTGCATTTAACGAAATAAATATTTCAACCACCGGCCAAAGTATTGAACTGCTGGATGTTTTCATCGGGCCAGAAACCCAGGGCCTGACTTCAAGTCAGACCTTGAGTTTGTTAAACATACCGAAAATACTAATAAGTGGAATTGATTTTGCCAGGTTGCCCGAAAGCGAATTGCTGCTAAATGAAATATTGCTAAGCCGCCCACACATCAAATGGGAACCTGCAACAGGTGCCGCCCACAAGAAAAGCCCTGATGAAATTGCCAGAGGTGTTTTTAATGAACTATCTGCTGTTTTTCATCCTGTGGTTGTAAATAAAATTTTGATTGAACATGCAAGCTTGGAAATCGACAAATTACAAACCGAACAATTAGATGCTTTAAAATTACCTGACCTTAGCCTCACCTTATATAATTTGCAAATCGACTCCTCATTTCTATCTTCGCCCAAGCCGTTTTATTTTATTGAAGACTTTAGCCTGAACCTAACCAACCAGGCTTTGGAACTGAATAAACCGGAGGAAAACCTCAGTTTTGATAATCTAAACCTCGATACCCGCACATCAACACTTATTGTTGACAACCTGAAAATAACTGCCCAAAACGAAGAATCGCACCGCTTGAGCGTGAACATGCAACTTCCGCAATTAAAAATTACCGGCAGGGATTTTAAAAAGGATTATGTTGAAAAATCGTTGAAATTGAGCTTGCTGGAATTTGACAATCCTAAAATAAACCTTGGTTTTAAACCAAAGATCAAAATGGCCGGCGATCCTGTGAAGCTAAATAACTTGTATGATTACATAGATGAATTTATTGAAGTTTTGGCCATTGATAAAATAAAGGTTAACGATGCCGGATTTACGTTTGATAACGATGATCAGCTTTTTGAGGAGCAGGTAAAAGTTCTGAATTTCAACATTGAGATTAGCGATTTTGTACTGAATGGCGATACTGCAAACATGGCAGACAAAGTACTTTTCTCATCTGATATTGATATCGATATCGAAGGGTTGATAGTGGAACTCCCCGACAGCATCCACCAAATGAACTTAGACAGGCTTGTAATCGACACAAAATCCTCATTCCTTAAACTGGAAGGGGCACACATCGACACACTGAAAAATATTGCAGCAAATAGATATTTACAAAAGGACAGGGCAAAAATAGATATTAACAATATTACGGTTACGGATTTTGATTTTGAAAACCTGTACCACAATAAAATAATTGATATTGGCATCCTGTCGGTGGACGGGCCAAAAGCCCATATTTTCAATACTGAACAAAAACTACCTGATACGGCAAATAAATTTCCGGGGTTTCTTAACAATTACAGGATTGGCAACCTGGAGGTCAAAGGGCTTGACCTGGTGAAAGACGGCCCGGGACTTGACAACAGGGCCATCGAAATCACCGGTGCAGGTTTCAATGCGTTTGGTGTAAAGCCCGGCATATTGGCCAATAGCGGTAAAGTTTACACCGATAGCCTACACTTAAATATTGAGCAGGTTTTATTTGATCTGCCCGACAGCATCCATGTTCTTCAAACCGGAAATATCTTCCTGTCCAACATTGATTCGCTGTTGCGGATTAAGGACATCAGGATTTACCCCGGGAACCAGGCACTATCTGTCGAAGACAACATAATGACCGTTAACATCCCTGAATTATATATTTCTGGCTTCGACGTTGGCAGTGCAATCTACAACAAGCAACTGATGGCACAAAGCCTTACCATGGATCAACCGGAAGTGCAACTTATTGTTTCCGGTGAACGGAGGAAAGCTTCATTTCGCAACTGGGACAGCGAACACCTCAAAGGCCAACTTCTTAAAATTCTAAATAAATGGGATTTGAATGAAACCGTATTTAAAAATTCTGCAATCAAAATATATTCCGGCAAAACCTTCAATACAAAAATTTTTGCTGCCGATGATTTTACCATAACGGTTAATGGCCTTTATGTTGATCCGACCGTAAGCATGACAAAAGATAATGTCCTGTTTGCGCATGATATTAAATTGGATTTAAACAAACCAATGGAAGCTGCCGGAGATAAAAATCAATGGTTTACTTTAGATGGATTGAGCCTTTCAACGCTAGAAGGCCGGGTTAGGATAGAACAATTTGAATTGTCGGACGTCAAGGCCCATAAAAAATGGAAACACATAGATAACAAGGAGGCACGTTTTGGATTTGCCGATGTGGACATTTCGGGGCTTGATTTTAGCCAACTCATTAACGACAAAAACCTGGTTATTGACAGTGTCCTGGTCGGGTCGCCGGTATTTTTAATGAAACGAGAGTTTTCCAAACAACCAACAAAAAGTGTTTCAGGACATAAGATCAATATTTACAATTTGATTTCAAATCACCTGTTTGCCGTCAGGATAAATGATCTGAACATTGATGATGCAGTAATTAAAATCTCTGATAAACAAACCAATAAACCCACCACCTTTCTGGTAAACCGTGTGGATGCTGATTTCAGGCACATTAATATCGATTCGAGCAACAAGGTGTTTGGAGATAAATTTTTGTATTCAGACGATTTAGACCTTAATATTAAAGGTTACTCTTATAAAACCGGCAACGGGCTTTACCTCATGGGCGCATCAAATATCCACTTTTCCAGTAATGACGGATTGCTAATTGTGGATTCGGGCTACATGAAACCTTTGTTGGGGCCTAAGGCTTTTGCTAACAAGTTGGGGGTGCAGACCGACCGTTTGGATTGGGTTTTCAGGCAGGCACGATTAGAGAATTTCAGGCTCTACAACCTCTTTTTTGATAATTATTTTTGGGCAGATAATTTTATTTTGTCCGGGCTTGTAGGAGAAGATTACAGGGACAAATCCTTTCCGCGCCCAAAAAACCATTACCCCAAACTTCCTGTAAAAGCATTAAAAGACCTGGAATTTGGGGTCAGGCTCGATAGTGTAAATATTGTAGGCCGGCAACCCGGGCCGGGGAAATTTGGTTTGATGATATCAACATCGAAGGCAGGAACATCACCAATGACATTGATTTATTATCTTCCAATTCAGAAATGATTTTTGATATAAAAACAAAACTTATGGGGAACGGGAGTTTAATAATGAACATCAAATTCGACCTTAAAAGCGAAAATAGTTTTCGTGTGGAATCTTATATTAACCAAATGGATTTAACAGAGATGAACCCTTTGCTTGAACATATTGCTTTTGTAAAGATAAAGAAGGGGCAAAACGTTCTGACCCATTTATTTTTCGAAGCCGACAATGATGTGGCCCGGGGCGAAATGACCTTCAAATACAAAAACCTTTCGGTCAGGCTTATCGATAAAAAAACACTAAAGGACAAAGGCTTCGGGGGGTCGGTTGCCAGTTTTGTGGCCAACACTTTTGTGGTACGTTCCGATAACCCCAAATGGGGGCTTTTTGAACGAGAAGGCAAAATCTACTTTAAGCGCGATAAAGAAAAATCATTTTTCAACTACCTCGCCAAGTCAACTTTAAGCGGCGTAAACGCAACCATCCGTGGGGGCAACGAAGAACGCAAGGAAATGCGCATCAAGCGGAGGGAGGATGGCAGGAAGTAGAGGGAAGATATTTTTCACCACAGAGGCACAAAGACACAAAGTTTTTGATTATCGTTGCACAGCTATTATCGTTAGGTTGAACAAAAAGGAGTGTTAATAATGAATAAACAAATATTAAAAGAGTTTGAAGAAAATATTAACCTGGATGACCTGATTGTCATGTTTAGTGATTTTGATTGTCCGTGGTGTTACTTTTCACTTGGGTTGATGCAAGAAGCATCAGTGTAAAGCGGTATCCTTTTCAAATCTTGCCGGACGTGGATACAAAAGGAGGGTTAACAGTGGAAGCTTACGATAAGATGCGGGGGAACACCCCCCCAAAGCGTATTGAAAATAATAAAGGGATTGTGAGTTTTGCAGAGCAATGGGACCTGCCATATGTGCAAAGGGACAGGTTCTTTCAATCGAGGCCGGCTTTAACGTTTTCAATCGAGGCCGGCTTTAACGTTGTCGCTGTATGCACAAGACAACGGATTTAATGGGGAAACGTTTTATCGGGCCATATTTAAACATCAATATGGCAAAAAAGAAAATATTGCCGATCCAACTATCCTCCAAAGTATTTGCAATGATAATGGATTCCACATCAATGTTGAGGAAGTTTTGCAAGACCCCGTTCATCAACAAAAATTTGATGATTACATCCAATTGGCCCACGAGGCCGGCATAAGTGGAGTCCCAAATTTTATTTATTTAAAATCCAAACTCCCGGGATATGCCACGGTCGAAAATTTTCTACAATTTATTGATGATGCTAAAGAGCGGAAAAAAGCTGGTTCGTAATCCCTGTTTTAAATTGCTTTCAATGTGTCCTAAACATGGGTAGCCTTCAAATTTATTTCCATCATCAAATTCAAGCCAATAAATCTACTTTCTCCTTTTTACTTTCTCCCTTCTCCCTTCTCCCTTCTAACCCCCAACCTCCCTCATCACCTCCACCGAATTGTTCCCCGGTGAATTCACCAATTCAGAAATCCTATAAGCATCCATCAACTTTGCAGGAAATGGCCGAAGCAAATCCAAGAGTTCCCGCTCATTGTTACTTTCCAGCCACAGCTTTTCTGCGCCTTTAGCAAGGATAACCGGCATGCGGTTATGGATTTCTGCCACCAGTTCATTGGGAGTAGTTGTAATAATTGAAAACGACCTGATTGTATCGCCATCCGGGTTTTTCCATTGATCCCAGATACCGGCCATCGAAAACAGAGGCTGGTTATTTAGAAAAATCCGGTAAGGTATTTTCTTTTTGGCACCAGCTACTTTCCTCCATTCGTAAAACGCATCTGCCGGAACAAGGCACCGCCTTCGTTTAAAGGAAGTTTTAAACGATGCTTTTTCGGTAATGGTTTCGGCCCGCGAGTTTATCAATTTGTTTCCGATCGACTGATCCTTCGCCCAAAACGGGACCAAGCCCCATCGATAATGGCTTAACATGCCGGGCGCATCATTGCTAATTACCGGGAGCAACTGGGTGGGCGCACAATTGTAATTGGGTTTAATTTCGCTATTGTTGACCGTTATGCCATAATGCTCGTTAACGATCTTTAATTCCGGGGCAAATGAAAACCTTCCACACATATTCTTTGTTTATTGGGTTCTACTTCCATTTTAGCATTCGTTGTAAGAAATTGTTCACGCAAATCAATTTATTCAGTTTTTTGGTGCAAAAGAATAATATTATTTTTGCCGCCCAAATTGAAAAAATAATTAATTAGCCAAAGATAATGGAAAATTTAGTAGTTGAAACAAACCTGAAATACAAAATAAAAGATATTTCGTTGGCCGAATGGGGCAGGAAAGAAATTGAAATCGCCGAAAAGGAAATGCCTGGCCTGATGTCAATCAGAAAAAGTAATTCCGAAACAAAACCTTTACAAGGTGTACGCATCACCGGATCGTTGCACATGACCGTACAAACCGCGGTATTGATAGAAACCCTGATAGAGTTAGGCGCCGATGTACGTTGGGCAAGCTGTAATATTTTTTCGACACAAGATCATGCAGCAGCAGCGATTGCCGAAAAAGGCATCCCCGTTTTTGCATGGAAGGGCGAAACCCTGGAAGAATACTGGTGGTGTACTAACCAGGCCCTTTCATTCCCCGGAGGAAAAGGCCCGCAACTGATTGTTGATGATGGTGGTGACGCTACCTTATTGATCCATAAAGGTTTTGCTATTGAAAACAATCCCGAGCTCCTGAGATCGAAACCTGCAAACAATGAAGAAAAAGTTGTCATGAACCTACTTCAGCAAGTTTATGTTGAAGACCCGCAAAGGTGGCATCATGTTGCAGAAGAGTGGAAAGGCGTTTCGGAGGAAACCACAACAGGTGTCCACCGGCTATACCAGATGAAGGAACGGGGCGAATTGCTTGTTCCGGCAATCAATGTAAACGATTCGGTAACCAAATCGAAATTCGACAACCTTTACGGTTGCCGCGAATCATTGGCCGACGGCATCAAGCGTGCCACCGATGTGATGATAGCCGGAAAAGTAGTGGTCGTTTTGGGATACGGCGATGTGGGCAAAGGTTCGGCAAAGTCGATGCGTTCATATGGCGCCAGGGTAATTGTTACCGAGATAGACCCAATCTGTGCATTGCAGGCCGCCATGGAAGGGTTTGAGGTTACCACCATTGAAGATGCTTTAAAGGAAGGCCAAATTTTTGTGACCACTACCGGAAACAAGGATGTGCTTACCTTAGGGCACATGAAACAGATGAAGGACGAGTCCATTGTTTGCAATATCGGCCACTTCGACAACGAAATCCAGGTTGAAGAATTAGAGGCCGACCCCGAAACTGAGAAAATAAATATCAAGCCACAAGTTGACCGCTACAGGTTTAAAGCCGGCAATTCCATTTATCTTTTGGCCGAAGGACGATTGGTAAACCTCGGTTGCGCCACTGGCCACCCGTCATTTGTGATGAGCAATTCATTTACAAACCAAACCCTTGCTCAAATCGACCTCTGGGAGAAAAAGGATAGTTACGAAATTGATGTTTACAGGTTGCCGAAATATCTTGACGAAGAGGTAGCCCGTCTGCACCTTGAACAACTGGGCGTAAAACTCACAAAAATGACCCGGGAACAGTCCGACTATCTGGGTATTCCAATTGATGGACCTTACAAAGCTGATCATTATAGGTATTAAACTATTGATAATTGAGTTCAGTCGAAAAAGCAAATATTTGGGTGGATAGCTGTCTGACAGTTTAGATTAAAAGTCAGACATATAATACTTTAACTTCAATGTGTAATTTAGAAGACAACTGTCTGACAGCTTTTTAGACCGGACTCATAAATAGATAAAAAAGGCATCCTTATCGGGATGCCTTTTTTTGTGATGTCTTGTTGGTGAAAAATGAGTTGGGTTTTTGATTTCCTGCCGACTGATAGTTGCTGACTGCAAACTACTGTCTGTTTATAAATCAATCAAATCTGAAATTGTTTTCATGGCCAAAAACATCTTTCCACTATCCGGCAATGCAAAAAACCCATATTTTTGATAGAAGTCAACAGCTCGTTCATCAACCGGGTCAACAATAACAGCCAATGAACCAATGACACTTATCGACACTTTATGGCTTCTCTTTAATGCATCAATCAGTAATAATTCACCAAAACCCTGTCCCAAAACAGAGCCATCAACAGCAAGCCTTCCTAAAAGGATTGCCGGTAATACTGCAAAAGATTTAGGTAATTTTTTACATAACCCAACAGGTAATAAGTCTCTTGAAATGCCTGTATTTGAAAGTGTATAATACCCTTTTACTTTTTTCTCCTGATCAATCAAGACAAAACATGCAGACAACCTTTTTTTAACATCTTGTTTAGCCTGTATGTGCAAATAGTTATCTAACAACTTCTTGCCACAACTAAATACTTTCTTATCATGAGAGGGGTGCAAGGGGACGATAGTAAAATTCATTTTACGTCAAATGTTTCGTTATATTTAACCATCGCTTGTTTAAGTGTTTCATTTGGTTTTTCAGGGTTCATAAGTGCATCGAAAAATATTTCCTGGTCCCTCTTTGAAGCTAAAATCCTGTTGTGGCCCTCTACTATTTTTTTTGCCTGCTCCTGGGCAGAAGATATTACAAACTCTGTTAAAGTCCTGAACCCACCAAGAGTTGCTGCATATTCAAAAAACTCTTTCTGCTCCTTGGGCAACCTTGTATCAAACCGTGCTTTTTCTACAGTTATCATGTCTATAATCTTTAATGAGTCCGGTCTAAAAACGAAGTTTTTGAAAATTAGCGAAATTTATTTATTTTCAAACACATGATTACAAAGTAATTAGAAAATTTTATTAGCGCATTAGCGGCAATTGTAACTTAAATATTTGCAAATGTACGGATATTTTCCGTCACTTGCAAAAACTTATGGAAATTAACTGAAAAAAATACTTGTCGCAATTTTTGGGTGTACGAAATGTATGGAAGGCAAACAAATCAAAAATCATCAATCATCAATCATCAATCATCAATCAAAAATCATCAATTATAAATATGCAACGTCTCCCCATCATAGGTTGTCCTGAAAGCAAACAATGGATAAGCTGCCGGGCCTTTTACCACTGA
>NIVA01000138.1 GCA_002254335.1 Bacteroidetes bacterium 4572_114
GAACGTGCTGTTTCAGTCCACCTCGAACGTAATTATTACAAAAACCTTAACGCTTATTATGCAAATATCAGGAAATTGGGCCTTGAATATATTGATTTAGATTATTCTAAAGCGCTTGATTTTTTATTGATGACAATTAAAGGTTTGAGAAAAGACGAAGTAGTGTAGTTGATAAAAATCTAACCTGATTAATTCATAAATTTTTGAAAATCACGGTTATTTTGTTTGTTATTAGTAAATTACAGATAATGTGTCAAAAAATAAAATTTTCAAAAATTTCCGAGTGCATTTATTTTAATGCATCTGCTTCGTTGCGAAACCTTTGAAATATTAGTATATGTCGTCAGGTTTCGACGCCTTGCATCTACATCAAACTAAACGCATGAATTAATCAGGCTAAAAAAGAAAAATGACCATCAGGGAACTATTACTGAGTGAGATTTCGAAAAGGCATACCGGCGAAATTGCGAAAATGGCAAAAGAAAACCCTCTGATATTTGAGGAACTTTGGTCTATCGCAGTTAGTGATGAACTGCCCGTTAACTGGCGGGCGGCCTGGGCCATAAAGGGGGTTTGGGAGAAAAACCCGGAGCTGATAACGCCCCACCTGGGAAGAATGAGAAAGGCACTTGCCGATATTAATCAGCATGGTGTAAAACGCGAATTCCTGAAAATGATCTCGGAAAACCCTTTACCAGATGATGAAGGTGAATTGGGGATTTTGTTGAAATACTGCTTCGACTGGCTTGCAAACCCGCTGGAGCCTATTGCCGTCCGCTTGCATTCGATGGATATCTTGTATAAGATAAGCAAACAAATCCCGGAAATTATCCCCGAACTTAAAACAACAATTGAAGTGGCCATGCAAGAAGGCTCGGCAGGGACGGTGAATAAAGGTAGGAAAATGCTTAAAGCCCTTTGTTAGGTGGTGGAGCTTTGAGGAGATTGGGCATAGGGGCAGTTCGAATCACACAATATACAGATACCTGACAGCTTTACAGACTGACCCATTAATGTGTCCGGTCTAAAAACGAAGTTTTTGAAAATTAGCGAAATTTTGTTGTTTTCAACCAAATGATTAGAAAATAATTAAAAAATATATTAGCGCATCCATCCATACGGACTTGCTTTGCTTCGTACGGACAAGTTTCGCGGCAAAATATGGCTTTTTAGACCTGACCCATTAATCAAATCTCAATAATTTTACCCGTACCATTCCGTATAAAATCTGATTGGTAGGCTTCCCTGAACATTTTCATGGCAAGTTTTCCGGTGCAGTGTGAAGGGGCTACTTTTTTTACACCAAGGAACTTAAACCTTTCAATCATCTCCGAAGCATCATCAGGGGTTGCTTCCTGCATGTGAAACCCTCCCATGACAAGGAAGACATCCTTCCGGAAATTCTCCCTGACCTGTAAGATCATCCTGTCAATTCCCGGGTGGCCGCACCCCGAAATTATTACCAACCCCTTTTTGGTATCAATCACCAGTGCTTGTTCCTTTATTTGAAAGCCCATTTCCCCAGAAAGGTAAATGTCTTCCACAATACGTTTGCAATCACTCCCAACACATGGTTTGCCACCGGAACCCTTAATCCTGTTTTCATATTCACCTTTTAGGGATGTGGGTAAAAACACCCGGATGCCAGGGTTCATTTTAACGATTTTAATTACATTACCGGTATGGTCGCCATGATGGTGCGAAAGGATGATGGAATGAATAGACTTTATATCTATACCAAGAACTTTTAAATTGTGAAAAAGGATATCTTCACGATTGCCCGTATCAAATAATATGGTATCGTTACGATGAATTATGAGGCAGGCGAAACCCCCGTCAACCCTGGTTTGGGTGTTTACCTGATAGTCATCGTACAGGGTAATTATTTCAACTTTTTCCGGCTGCGAAACAAGCAATTTGCCGAAAAACAATAATAATATAATTGAATATACTCTCATGGTTGTTGTTATCAAAACAAAATCGTTTAGCATCAATTGTGCCAATAGTTATTAGACGTTAACCATCAACATCATGTTACACATATTGTTTAAAATGAATTTGAATAGTTTTCGTTTTCGTACACCCATGTCCATTATCGGACGCTGCTAAAATTAATTATCTTGTTTTTTAGCCTTTCATATTACCTTTTGCCATCAAGGAACATCGAAAAACCCCGACATACCCAATAAAATTTATTTGGTATTTTCGCCATTCATCCAAAAAAAGAATTGATGAATAAATCAGCTAAAAGTATTATAACAGAAATAAAACAATTTGTTAAAAAACATAACCTGGACAGCCTGGCCGATGTTGCCCTGTTCCTACTCATTACATTGGCCATCCATTATTTATGGCACTATTGGGCCAAACATTTGCATTATGTGCCTTTAAATGAATTTATGTCGGATGCACAAAAATGGATGGCCAACGGGGTTTTCAGGCAGGGCATCTGGTTTGTACAAAATGTGTTGGGCATCGAGCTTAGGATAGTTCAGGAAAGCAATGCAATGTATTTTAACAACGACACTTACATGTTCATCAACAGGAGTTGTTCGGGCCTAAAACAGATAATGCAGTTTGTGGTGCTTATGATGGTTTTCCCCGGCCCGTGGAAACGGAAACTTTGGTTTATCCCGCTGGGTGCGGTCATCGTTCATTTCATAAACCTTTTCAGGGTCATCGGGCTTTCTGTTGTGCTGGTCACAAAACCAATTTATTGGAGCTTCAGCCACGATTATATTTTTAAGCCCCTGTTTTATTTGGTGATTTTTTTATTGTGGGTATGGTGGGTTGACAAAGTGTCGAAAAAAAAGAAAGCAAAAATAGAAAAGGCAACCTAAAAAGATCCAACCACCGATGGTGAGTTTATTCCATGTAAGGACAATTGTTCCTGAGAAGTCATAAATAACAGGTCATTAATTGTCATTAACTTCGTGTCATTTACTTCGCGTCATTTGTTTCACATCATTTGCCATTCGGACATCATATCCTTAGTCGTCAGTTTTTAAATGACCATCAAATGACCATTGAATGACTTTTAAATGACCATGAACAACTATCAAATGACCATTAAATGACTTCTAAATGACTACCAAAATGACCATCAAATTACTGCTCAAAGATTCATCCAAACAAAATTATTTCGACCTATTTCAATTCGAAAAAACTCTCGCCAATACGCGAATCATCAGTATAAAGTACTACATGGTACCGCCCTGTCATGGCATTTTCATCAGAATTCCCTTTGTTCCAATATACGCACATGTCAATGGTTTCGCCCTTGTAATCTACCTCCCTTTTCATCGAATACTGCATGACAGTACCTTCAAATTCAAAAGAATATTCATCGGTATTGTTTATGGCCAGGATCACATTATCGGGGCGGGCAATCCTTAGATAGATATTTTTCTTTCCGTGCCCGACAAGGGAATTTTCCCCCAGGGTAAAACACACCCTCACCCTGTCGGTGCGGTTGGCCTTGTCCGTCTCCTTTTGCCGTGTGCCACGTTGCCTGATGCCGGTAGCAATAATATTGTAGGCACGCAAAACAGCAGCCTGGTCCACAATCCCTATCAACTCTTCCTTCTCCTCTACAAGCCCCAAGTTTTTCTCTTTTTCCGAACGATAGTTTGCGCGGATACGTTTGTTTTCCTCTTTTAATGTCTGGTTTACCGTATGAAGCGAATCCATCTGCCTCACATATCCCTGGGCGGCAACTTGCAGACGGCCAAGCTTTTTCTTTATCTTATAATAATCCCACTTGTAGTTAAGCAGTTGCTTTATCTCTTTTGCATCGGCAATAATGATGCTGTCCCTGGCCAAAAGTGAATCCGAAAGTTGGCCATATTCGGTTTTAACCTGGTTGTGCTGATCCATTAGTAAATCAAGCTCGGCCTGTAACTCAACTTTAATTTGCTCTTTTTCGCTGACAAGCCCTTCAACCTGCGACTTTTTATCTAAGTAAAGGTAACTAACCACAATGAGCAAAATAAACAAAACAATCGACAAGATAATGAAGATGACAAATTTGCTATTTTTCTTTTTTTCAGGCTGTTCCGACATAATAATTAACGATTTTGGTACAATGTTTAAACGTGAATATTTTTGGTGTCTGACTTTTTTTTAAAAAGAATTTGCAAAAGTAGATATTGTTTCCAACTGGCAAAGGTTAAAAATCGGGCATTTTATTTTTAATTCAGATTTTTTTGGGCGGCTGAACCAGGCCTGCCCGTCCGAAGCTTGCGAAGGCGGGCATTCCGTTTGTAGTTGTTTCATGCCCCCATTTTTCATTCTAACGTTTCCATGTCCTGCGGACGATGGAAAGTTTCATTGCAGTGTTTTTCCCTGATTTTCCAATCCCGTACGTGCGGGACCAGGACTTGGAAACGTCAAATTGTTGATGCTAATAAGGAAGGTCTCCCTGGTGCTTGCCCTTGTCCCATTCAGGGATTTTGTACTTATTGGGATATAGCCGGTTAATTTCATCTTTCCACCCTGCGGGGTAACCGGCAGCTTTTATTTTACCAGTTTCATCTTTCACATAACCATCGTTGTATTTTGTTATCAGTGCTTCGCCCAGGGCCAGCCACTGTTGATGGACTTCTTCGCCAAGCCCATTAGAGTATTCGGTCAGCATCTTCTTCCGTTTTTTGGTTGAGAGTTTTACTGCAACCTCTGCAATAGAATCCTGCTGGGCAATAATTTTTGCTTCCAGGTCAGATTGAACTTTTTGAATATCCTTGATCATGTATGAGTATTTCAGGTTGGCAAAGTTGGACACAAAATTAAAGGCCCACCACATCGACCCCCTGGAGAATTTTTTAATATCCCCAATTGTGAAAGGCTCTGGAATGGAGGTGGCGCACACATAAATCGGGACATAGCATGTAAAATAAGTGTCGTCCACACCAAACCAGCAAATGCCACCAACATCATCGGGCAACCACGAACGCATCTGGCCGATAAACGAAAATGCCGTGTTGTAGGTCGATATTGGTCTTTCCCACGAATATCTGTTGTCTTTGTCATCGTCCCAATATAATGGCCGCCATCTGTTTGGTGTACCAAAAGGCCCGGCAGCCAACTTTTTGGTCATATCAAACGGTGTCCCTTCGTAATGGTCTCTCACCAGGGCCATCACATCCTCAATCCCCAGCTTTTCATCCGGCTTGACCCAAAGTGGATAACGAACAGCACCCTCCACACCACGGCAATAATCTGATGACAGTTCCAACGATGGCACTGACCTTCTGAAAATGCTCCAAACACGCGACTCACAATACTTCAGGCGGTCGGGCGAAGGTGGGTTGTAGGCTTCATTAAAGCGAAATGGTTTTCCTGAACCGGGATCGTAATATCCTCTTTCTACGGCAAAATTGATCACGTTATCGGAATAGAGGCAGTTCTCCGGGTCATCCAATGGGAACTCCCCAATGCGGGCCATGTTTGCGTGTGCCGAAATATTGCCATCGGGGATTTTCATGGCAACCCACACAGCACCTTCGCCCCCGTTGCCTGTACCGATCATTTCTTCCAAAGTTCCTCCCTGCCCGTGAATGTAGTTTCGCCAACAGCAAGCTGGTGCTCGTTCATCTGAAAACCTATCACGGCATAAGTGTGCGGCACCTGGTGGATTTTTCCTTCCACACCATCCCTCCCGCCCGGAAATGTTAACGAATCCAAAGGGTCGTGATCTTGCGCAGGAGTGTTGTTCAACCTGTAAAGCCATTCGCCATCGTTGGTATAAACCAAAAAAGCCGAACCATCTTTGGATGCACCCTTTGTGACCAGGAGGTTGGTGCAGGGATGTACGGAGATTGAAATTAACCCAAAAAATATTGTTAGAAACAGAACTCTTTTCATTTTCATAATTCAAATAGTATTTATGTCTGTCTGCCTGACCCTGACAGGTTCTGCGAACTCTGTCAGGTCTGCCCAAAACCTGTCAGAGTTAATAAATTAATGTGTTCTAAAACAAGCAACCTTTTATTATTATTCAACTCTGTCAAGACCTCTCACGATATCAGATCTTAGATGTTCAATTTAATTCTTTTTTCACTAATAATAGTAGCAGTATTAGTGCCCCTTATTAAAATTTTATGGTCTTTAAAAATATCTTCAATAGACAAATCGCCTTTAAAAATTGTACTGTTAAAATCCTCAATAAGGTTTGGAAAAGAAACGATTGCATGTACTTTTTTATTAGCCGCAATAATCCCATTGTTTCTAAAATACTTAACCGTTTCAATAATTTGATCCGTCATCCCGTTTGGATAATTATGTGTTTCGGCAAAAGCTGCTTTAAGATCGTTTGCATATTTGGTTTCAACAAATAAAATCCAATCATTTTCATTGCAACTGTCAGGAAAAAGCACACATTCACATTGTTTATTTTGTACACCTGTGCTAATTGGCAATGCGTTGTCTTTAAATCCATCAAAACAAATTGTTACTTTATTTTGGTTTGATAAATATACATATTTAATATCCGGGGGTTCGTTTTCAAGTAATACAACCTCACCAATATTATGGTTTTTATAGTCGCTTATATATAAATCAGGTGCGGAATGTATTGTTAAATTCGGCATATGTAATGGTAATACTGATGCTATTCTTGTTTTCATATTTCAAGATAGTTAAGCATTTCATAATATTCGTCCATTACCTCATTCATAATTCTGTTGAAATAATGCTTGCTAACAGTACCCGTTTCCGCATCTTGAATAAGTTTTATTGTTCCTTTATCCTTTTCAATTTCCCATACCGATACTAATTTAGGATCTATCCATGATAGTTTACTTTTTAACTCATCCTGCTCCTCATTAGGCATATCATCTTTTATCAAATAACCCATCATACAGTTGTTGAGCGCATACAAAATATAAGAGCTATGGGTAGTAATTAATAATTTATGGTCTCGCTCATTACTATTAATCAGATGAATTATATTATAAACTAAATCCCTTTGTGCTTCAGGAAACAAGTTTTGCTCCGGTTCTTCGATAATAAATTGAGAATAATTATACTCCCGGGCTTCTATAATATTATTAATTATTTTTTGTGTTTCAATCAAATTAGTAAACGTTTTTTGCTCTTTCTCAAAATTCTCTAACAATTTATCCCTTTTCTCGTTAGTATCAATTTTATTTATAGAATCATTAATGACCTCTCTAATCATTTTGTTCATTTCTGTTCTTTCATCAACAGAGACAGTCCTATTTTCATCAAACAACCCTTTAGTTAAGTAATCAATTAAAATAAGCATTGGAATAACGGATTGCAAACCACTGGAAGCATTATTTAACAAAATTTCCTTTTTTGTTTCATTTAAAACTAATATATCTGAATCGGTTGCTTTTATATGATAATAAGAAGCCTGTAGATTTAAAATGGAAAACTCTTTCTCTTTGGTATATTTTTTCTTAACCTCATACCAGTCGTAAAGAAAATTCATAATATTATCATTAATCCTTTTGTATTTTCCTAAGTCTGGAATTACTGATACAAAATTTCTTTCGGCCGGTATATAAATGTTTTTATGGTTTACAAAACCAAAGCCTTTAGTTATTTTTTGTATTTTCTGTATTTTCTTTTTTCCGCTATAAGATTGCTAAAATACACTTCACTTATTCTATGGAAATCCATAAATTGCTCAGAAAAATCATATTTAAATTCCCCATCTAATATAAATCGCTTTTCTACCCATTGACAATAACTAATTATTTTTGCAATTGTACTTTTTCCACTACTTTGTGGCCCCATTATCACATTTACTTTGTTCAAATTTAATGTAACATCCTTGATTGGCCCAATATTTCTAATTGTTATTTTACTCATATCCAGTTGTTTTTACGAGTCTTTCTTGTAACATGTTATGCAAATTTAACGCTTAATCAAGCATTGTTTATTTTAACCCTCCACAAACCCATACAGCTACATTCGGACTAACGACACGAAGTAAATCCATACGACTGAAAGGAGTCTGTATGGACGGGCTTCGTGTTGTTTGTGCGAACCCATACCGACTAACTTCGTGTCGCAATCGGGATATGACAGGTCTCGCCCAAAACCTGTCAGAGTTCGCAGAACCTGACAGAGTTAATTAATTCGTGTTTTAAAACAAGCAACCCATTTCCATAACCCAACTCTGTCAAGGCCTTCTGCGCCAGACCCTGACAGGTTTTGCCTTGTGTCCTATAGTCCTATACATCTAACCCCCCGATACTAACTTTCTACTGACATCTCTGTTTTTCAAAGGTGCATTAATAATCAGCCATAAGGGATTCATACGGGATTTTTAATTTGTAATGCAAGTTTCGTATCATTTTTAGGGATAGTTTTCTTTTACGGTTAAAAATTTCTGAAACCCTACTTTTATAACCAATTATCTGGGCCAAATCATCTTTACTCATGTCCATTTGCTCCATTCTGAATTTAATAGCTTCTATTGGGTCAGGGGCTTCTATTGGATAATACTCATCTTCATACTTTTCAATTAGTATGGACAAAATTTCTGCTTCATCCCCCTCTTTTGTATCAGCAGGGGAGTGGAAAATATCCTCAAGTCTTTTTAGGGCTTGATTATAATCTTCTTCTGTTTTAATTGTCTTAATGTTCATGAGTTTAAATTGTGTTTGCATCTATCATATCATAATCATCATGGGTTCCAATAAACCGGATAAAGGCCCATTGTCTTTTATAGTTTATGTCTGTTACCAATCGGTATTTATTTCCGCAAATATTAAATACAGCCCGACCACCTTTTAGGATACTTGCCTTAGCATACTCTTTCTTAATGTCCGGTGGATTAGTCCATTTAGCTTTTGAAGCCTCTTTGTACCACGTTTTTAATTGCTCTTCGGAATCAGCATGCTTTTTCCAGAATTCGCGAAGTGTTTTTTTTGCAATTACCCTCATCAGTTGTTATTTTCTGTTGCAAAGATAATAAATGTTACCAAAATGGTAATAATAAAAAACAGAGTTCGAAAACGGTCACTATATACCTTATCCCCCTCTACTTTTTCTGATATCAGATGTCCGACGACTGGAGGGATCCCGTATGGATCTTAGATGTTAGGCGAAGCGAAATCACGCCACTGCAGGGTTTGATTTTAGATATGTGTGGCATTTTTACTTATATACATTTTCCTCCTAATGCCCATCACCAATAACCTTAAACTGGTCTCCGGTTTCATCAACAATCTTCTTATACCAATTTTCACCGTAGCCGGGTTGTTTTACGTGCGGGTTTTGGTGTCCGGGATTGGGCCTTTTTACATTGCCGTCCATATATCTCATAAACAGGTACCTGTAAAAATATTTCCATTCGTGTGTAACGCGGTCGCCGGTACTTGACGAATAATCTGTTAAATAATTCACCGCAAGGTTTGGGTTTTTATCATAAAGGGTTTTTGCCTGTTCATCAATCATTGGCATTAGTGCCACAAATTCATCTTCAAAAGCGTGTTGTTTTGCTTCCACTTCGGGATGGATCAGGTTCCAGCGGGTATAGGCCAAATTGGAAACCTGGTTAAACACCCAAAATGCCGCATCGTCACTCCAGCGCATCATGGCGCCATTGCCCCTTTCCATGGTATGTGGCGCACGGGTGATGCTGCAATACATCGGGCAATAAACAGTACAGGAAGCATCGTCGATACCAATCCAGAAGATTCCCCCAATGGGATCTGGCAACCAACTCCTCATTTGTGAAACAAACGAAAAACCGGTTTGCTGTGTGGCGGTTGCCCTTTCGTTGCAGTACCTTTTGCCGTCAACTTCCCATGTAAGCGGCCTCCAGCGGTAAGGCACTGCAAAAGGCCCTGCGCCCATATCCTTGCTCATGTCCAGCTCGGTGCCTTCAAGGTGGTCGCGCATGAACCCGAACATATCCTGAACGCCCACTTTACGGTTTGGCTTAACCCAAAGCGGCATCCTGTTGGTTGCGTAATGGTCAACATTTTCGTCGCCATTGGCAAGTTTTTTACCGTGGTCGATATTTCCTTTTACATACTCCCAGTATTGATCCATGCCATCGGCAACATCGTTGAACATGGTCCAAACCCTGATCTCGCAAAAACGGGCGCCTCCAAATCCAACGGGGGCATAGGTATCGGAAAAACTGAAATTTTCGTCCGTTCCTTTATAGTAGCCTTTTTTGCGGGCAAATGAAATAACATCGGCAGCATAGACGGTTTCAACTGCAGGGTCAAAAAGTTTGTCCAACTGATCGGAAGTTATCGAAGTTTTTCCATTGGCCAGCGGAAAAGTAGTGATCCTTGCCTGGTTGGCATGTCCACAAACATAGCCGTCGGGTACAAGGCGTGCCACCCAAACTGCCCCTTTTTCACCTTCACCTTTTCCAATTAGTTCAAGTATCCAAACTTCGTTGGCATCGGCGATAGAAAAAGATTCGCCCAGACTGTAATATCCATATTCACTTACCAGTTCGTGATAAGTTTTAATGGCCTCACGGGCACTTTTGGCCCTTTGCAGGCTAAGATAAATCAAAGCGCCATAGTCGATAATGGCCCCTGACTGGCTCCCAAGCTCTTCCCTTCCGCCATAGGTAGTCTCGCCTATCGAAACCTGAAATTCATTGATGTTCCCAACAACATTATAAGTTTGGGGGGCTTGTTTTATTTGTCCCAGGAATTTCCCGGTATCCCACTCAAATACGTCCATCATGGCACCTTCGGGCCAGGTGGCTGCCGGCCAGTGGTAAAGCTCGCCATATAAAACATGGGAGTCGGCAGCATACGAAATCATTGTGGATCCGTCAACAGAGGCCCCTTTGGTAATCAGGTAATTGGTACAGGCTTTGGATGTTTGCATGCCCGCACTTACAAGTAAAGCAAACGTTACGATTAGTGATAAGTACTTTCTCATTGGATTTAGATATTTATTAGTAATACATTTTTTAATTAATGAGTCCGGTCTAAAAAGCTGTCAGACAGTTATCTTTTATATTACACACAGAAGCTAAAGCATTATATGTCTGACTTTTAATTTAAACTGTCTGACAGCTAATCACCTAAATATTTACTTTTTAGACTAAACTCAATAATATTTTTAAAATTAAACAATTAACCCTTAAAAATTTAAGGTTGACAAAAATAGAAGAAAAGACAAACATGCTGAAAAATAATTGCTTTTTATGGTAGTTTTTCTTTGGCAAGGAATAGTTTGAACCTTGGATAATGTGGCAAGGATTGGAGTGGTAGCTTGTTGATCCCGATAGCTATCGGGAGGCGGCTGATTATTTTGTTGGTTGGCGGTGGCTGACGAAGCCCGCCTTCGCTGTGCTTCGGACGGGCAGGGAAAGACCCCCGCAAACTTACAAAAAAACAGCCGGCATGAGACAACTACAAATGGAAAGCCCGGTTCAGCCGCCCTAATTAGTGTTTGTCCATAATGTCCGATTTCTTCGTTACGCTTGTCTTTAAACCCAGTCATCCGTACGGACTCCTGGTTTTAAAGACTTCGCAAGCCTCGAACTCGAACATTCTGAACCAAACACCGACTTTATGGACAGATACTAATTAATCATTAACTCATCGCACATCTAACAAATGTCCCGCTCCGGTAAACCTGCTTACGTTACCTTTGCCACTGAAATGCCAGCCAACATCAAAGCACATATCGCCCTATTGGGGGCCAGCATTATTTTTGGTATAAACTATTGGGTAGCCAAAGGTTTGATGCCTGATTACCTTTGCCCTGAGCAAATAGTTTTCCTTAGGATAGCCGGGGCATTCCTGCTCTTTTTTTTCTTTTCCCTTTTTGCCCCTTCCGAAAAGGTGGAAAAGAGGGATCTTTGGCGGATCATTATTGCGGGTTTCTTTGGCACCGCCCTTAACCAATATCTGTTTTTCAAGGGGTTAAACCTCACAACTCCCGTAGATGTTGCCATCATACATGTTTCAAATCCAATTTTTACGTTGGTTTTTGCCATTGTCCTAATCCGTGAAAGAGTGACCTTTTTGAAAGCCATCGGCATTTTGTTGGGGGCAACAGGGGCAGTTGTCCTGATACTTTATAGCGGAAATATTTCATTAAGTTCCGACACTTTTACCGGCAACTTGCTGGCCCTGCTAAATACCCTGGCCTATGCTGTTTACCTGGTATTGATAAAACCAATGATGGTAAAATACAAGCCGTTTACTGTTATGAAGTGGGTCTTTTTTGTAGGATTTGTTTTTTGTGTCCCCGCCACACTTCCTTCGATGCTGGAAATTTCATTTGCTACTTTCAACACGTCCACCTGGTTATCCCTGGTTTATGTTGTGGTGGCAACTACTTTTTTGGCCTATCTCTTAACTATTTTCTCGCTAAAGTATGTGGAAGCCAGCGTGGCCAGTTATTATATTTATCTGCAACCCTTTATTGCCTCAGTCATAGCTTTTTGGTTAGGGAAACAGGATTTTACCTTTGCCAAAGGGCTGGCCGCCACATTGATTTTTGTCGGGGTATATTTTGTTTCCCGCAAGAGAGGGACGGGATGATGACCCGGATTTGTTTCGTGTGTTTGTATGCTTTTAACCAAAACTGCCTGACAGCTGTTCACCTAAATATTTGCTTTTTAGACTAAACTCATTTATATTTACACTTTTATTTATAAAACCCAAAAATAATTCATCATGAAAAAATTTGTTACGCTCTTTTTAATTATCGGGTCCCTGGTTTCACCACAATTGGTGAACGCACAAATCTACTCGGACTTAGGCGGGGGAAATTGGAACCAACCTACAACCTGGATTGGCGGCACAGTGCCCACCGCCGGCGATGATGTTATCATCCAAAGCTATGTACATGTAAATGTGCACAGTTCCTGTAATAAACTTACGGTCCTGACCCCCGGAAAACTTGATAATTCCGGCTCAAGCCATAACCTGACAATTTACGGAAACCTTGAGAATTATGGAATTATAACCTCCACGGTAAATTTACTGAATTGCCACATTTACGGCAATTTAATTAACAATGGTTCTTTTTCTGCATATTCGATCAAGCTCCAGGAGGGGGATCAATACATCACTTTATCAGGGGGGCAAACTTTCTATTGCCAACTGTTTGAAAAACACACATCGGGCACTGTTTATGCAAATACCGATCTGAGGTTTTATGGCACATCTGTCGATTTCAACGGCCATACGCTCGTTATGCCTGACAATGGGTTGTTTAGCGTTGATGCAGGCGGGGTAAATAAAACGGTTAGGGAAATAATTGTATGGGGCCCTAACACAACAATCATGTTCGTTAATGGGATTAATGTCCATACTTCAACATTTGAAAATAGTACAATTGAAGGGGATTTCAAGGTTTCAGGGTACAACACTTTCCTGACGGGGACAACAGATGTACAGGGGATCATCGAGAATTACGGATCATCACATACCCTTTACATTAACGGCAATATCATCAATAATGGGGAAATCCGTAACGGAACAAATAATTTGACCACAGATATTACCGGTGATATAGTGAATAACGGGATATGGTCAAATTATAAAATATCCCTTACGGGGGCCGGTGCACAAAACATGACCTGTATGGACGGGGTGGTTTTTTCGGGCAATTATTTGGATAGGCAGAATGGCTCTGATGTGTTTTTTCTGTCTGATATGTATTTCCAAAATGTAGAAGTTGATTTTAATTATAGCGAGGTTATCTTTAATGAGGGATCGTATGTTTCTTTTATGGGTATCGGAAAGTATTTCAGGGATGCGGTCATTACCGGGAACAATGCAATATTATCGGCGCGGGGGATGCGCTTCCAGAATACTACGGCATTGACCCTAAATGTATCAGGTGATTTTTGGAATTATGGCCAAATGGATATTTATCGCACTGTGTTAGACGGATCGCCTACGCAACATTTGTGGTTTGCCCCGGGCAGTATCTGCAAAGCCCAAATGTTTGATGTAAATTGCGAAAACCTGGTTGTGGAAACAGACCTGGAATTTGAAAACACCAAGGTTGATATCCATAACAACCAGATGGTTTTACCGAACGAAACAACCATAAAAAACAGCGGCTACAATTACTATTTGAAAAGGGTAAATTGCTCGGGTGAAACACTAACACTTGATTTTTCAGACGATGCTTATATTTCGGATATCAACTTCGATTGTAAAGTTATAACAAAAGGAAAAGTCTTATTTAATAGTTCCAATATTGTTTTCAACCAGGATTTTGTAAACCATGGCACACTGGGAAATTCCGGCTCATCACATTCAATCTACCTCAATGCTGATTTTTACAACTATGGCGTGGTAATGAATAATTATAATACATTAACAATTTACAGCTATGGTGATATTTTTAACAACGGCGATTGGGATATTTACAGGAATAATATTACGGGTGTAGATGGCCAAAACATCAGGCTTTTCGATGATCAGGCAATCAATACCCCATCATACCTACATTCAAACCTTGGCGGAAATGGGTTTCAATGGCACCTTGATGATGTCCCTATTCCTGGTGCAAATGCCTCAACACTTATCCTTGACCCGGTTTCAGATGCAGATTATGGATTATATTATTGCACCTCATCCGAAGGGCAATCGAGGGATATTACCATAAACAGCCGGATCGAACCCGATTTTACTTCCGACGCGCCCGCTGTGGGCAGTGCGCCTTTGATCGTAAATTTCACCGACGGAACTGGTTCGGGGTTTCCAATTGTTTCGTGGTTTTGGGAATTTGGGGACGGTGAAACATCCAACGGCCAAAACCCTGCGCATGAATATAGCAGTCCTGGTCATTTTGATATATCGCTGACCGTTAGTGATGGTTATACAACTGCAACAATCACAAAGCCCGATCACGTTTTTGTATGCCAAACACCTGAAGCCGGGTTTTCATTTGAGGATGTATGCCTAAATGAGGAATCAACATTTATTGATGAGTCCTACAATTTGAATATGGACGACAGCCTGAAAATCAGGTACGCTACCGGGCTTATCGATTTTAGTTCCGAATGGGGGCCAGTAAACTGGGGCGCTATACAAACTTTGGGCGAACCCGATGTATATCCCGTTTATGCCGATTCAAACCGCGCCTGGGCGACACTTACACCAAATGGCCCACACGAATGGATTGAACTGAGCTATGATGATCCTTCAAGGATTTCGGCAGTTTGGATATACGAAAACCTGAAACCCGGATCGGTGGATACTGTTTATGCAAAAAACCCGTCCACAGGCCTTTGGGAAATACTTTGGTCAGGTACCGCAACACCGGCCCCGCTTGAAGCCAGGATATTTAAAGTGGGGTTCCCCGAAACAACTTTCCCTGTTTCGGAAATCAGGATTGCGATGAACACAGGGGCAATTTCGTATTGGAGCGAAATAGATGCAGTGGCACTGGTTACCTTTGTTGGGGAATTTCCCTCAGATGAAACGGCTTATGAATGGGATTTAAATAATGATGGGCATGTAGATTTTACCACCAAAGGTGATGTCTCGTTTACCTATCCCGATCCCGGGGTTTATGAGGTGAAACTTCGAATTGTTAATAACGGGGTTTGCGAAAATGAAATTATTAAAACACACAGTGTGAACACAGGGCCGGAATTTATCTTAGGGCCACAGGATATTACCGTGTGTTCGGGCCATGTGGCCATGTTTACCTCCGAAGCGACCATGACCGGGACTTTTGGTGTTAATTATCAGTGGTATGGCCCAACCGGTATTTTATATGGGGAAACCCTGCAGGATTTGAAGATTGATCCGGCAACCGCCGCAAATGCCGGTGAATATTTCGTGGTGGCATATAATAGTTGTGGGAGCGATATCAGCCAGACTGCAGTTTTAACGATCCAGGAAAACCCAACAGCCTTTGCCGGCGATGATGCCACAATTTGCGAAGATGAAGTTCATGGGTTGTATGATGCCGAAGCTGATCATTACGGTTCACTTTTCTGGGAA